>JACJXT010000011.1:920062-1226749 GCA_020636535.1 Chitinophagales bacterium | reverse complement strand
AGTATATTTTTCATGTTTTTTAGTTTAATATAGGATAAAATTAAATTCAGAATCTACTTTCAAATTTGTAAATATATCATATATATAAATAGTTATATAGTCTGCACTATTAGAAACGGATGCAATTGTTCCTTCTGTTTTTGTAGTTACCATGCAGTTATATATATTCATATTTTCTGAATCTATACTTAATCTATAAGTGCCAGTACTGACCTTAGTACCAACAACAGGTTTAGAAACATAGAATGCTCCTGCAAAACCAGTTGCATCTACTTTACCTTGAACTTTAGTTTTCAATCCAGCATTTGATTCATTAGAAAATAGCATCCATTGATTGCCTGTATATATTAAACCAATTATTCCAGTTCCATTAGCTAAATTTTGCATAGTAATAATAGTATCTCCTAAATAAGTAGTTCCATCTTTTCGTAAAGCTTTACCGTTCGATGAAATTTTAGTTGCAGAAGCAGAGGAAGTTAAATATACAATTCTACCTATTGTTGGATCTGAAGGCAGTGCTACTGTACTTGTAGTACCATTTAAGTATACAATTTGATTGACATCATCTAACTCAGGATAACTTGGATCTAAATTTATTTGTCTATAAATAAAAGATGATATACCAGACATATCTACATTATTTCCGTCACTTATACTTAAGGTATTTCCACTTAGTGCAAGTGTTTGATCATCAGTTAAATCGCCTACCACTTGTAATGGACTTGCTGTTGTTCCATTTCCACTTAGTGTTGTATTGTGTTGTACTGTTTGACTACCCCAATTATCCGCAGAAGATGGAATGGTAACACTATTTCCATTAACAATACTCAACTGACCAGATACGCTATTATACGAAAGCGTTTGATTATCGATACTACTTAAATTTGCAGTATTACCATTACTTATAGTTAAATTATCGCCACTTAATGTAAGTATTTGATTATCTATACTATTTAAATTAACTGAATTTCCTCCGCTAATAGATAAGTTATTCCCACTCAATGAAAGTGTTTGGTCGTCGGTTAAATCGCCTACCACTTGTAATGGACTTGCTGTTGTTCCGTTTCCACTTAGTGTTGTATTGTGTTGTACGGTTTGTGTTCCCCAATTATCACCACCAGAAGTTGTTGGTAATGTAACAGAATTTCCGTTGCTAATACTTAATACTCCAGTTGAATTATTGAAAGATAAATCTTGTAATTCATTTGTTGGATTGGCATCTGCATCGTTTACATTATCTATTGCTACAGTTTTGGCATGTAATGCATAAGGAACTGATAATAACTGTTGCACGCCCATTACTGTAAAATTGTTTCCACCAGTAGCATCTAATTCTGTTTTAACAAAATAGATGTCGTTTCCCCAATTAATGTTAGCAAAGTTGCCACTTACAACACTACCATCTCCAATATTTAAATTGACTAACCCAAAAGCATTAGTTGTTTTATTATGTGTTTCTGAATAAACAGTAGTTCCATTTGATTCTCCTTTTAGTATACTTATTTTTAAGCTTATACTTTGATTAGCTAATGGATTACCTGTGTTATCTCTTATTACAGTTTGATAAGAGAATGATTGTGGTGTTTGTGCTACAATAGTTGTAGTAATTAATAATACCACTAAAAAGAAACTTGTTTTTAAAATTGTTTTCATAATTTTTTGTTTAAATTTATAATAGTATAAAGCTTATAAATGCTATACGACTTTACCATAGTAATTTTTCGCTAATTTTACTTTTTACGCTTCTTTATGTCGGTAAAAAATATTTTATATTATCTTATATTTGAATATTTATTTTCTAAAGGAATAGCGTTTGGTAGTAATACCACTCACCTCATTGATGATAAATTCGTCGCTACCTTTGTTTACAAATTCTATTGTAAATGCTTTTGTATTATATGTACTACCACTATATTGTAGCTTTAGTTTGTCTGGTCGTAAGAACTGAAAAAAGCCATAATATTCTACGAACAATGTTCCGTGATGATAAAAAGATTCTATAAAAATATCATCATATTCATCTGTAGCATAGTTTTTTACATTATCAAATGTTAGCGTATAGTTATGGTAAACTGAGTCAAACTCTTGTGTTTTGTCTACTCCATTTTCTTCATATTTTTGAAGATACCAAGTGTGCATAAACTCATTTTTAAAAATGATGTTTTCTTTTTTACAAGCATTTAGTAGTAAAGTACATGCAAAAAGTAGTAGCGTAATTTTAATTATATTTTTCATGATTTTTTTGTTTTTATTTATTGATTAATAATTTAAAGTTGATTGTTTTTAAATAAATATTCCATAGTATTTTTTCGCTAATTTTTATAAAAAGCAGTCCTAAAAATATTTTAGAACATTAATAAGACTACTCACCAAAAACTATGAAAATTTATCTATAGAAATAATATAATTTAAAAAAGAGAGGCATTATATAATACCTCTCAAAAAAGGTTGATACATAAAGAACTCTTGTTATTTTTCTACCATTGCTGTTGCTAGTACCTCATAGTTAGTATCTACAATTTGAATGAGATAAGTACCTTTGTCCCAATTTTTAGTACATAGCTTTGCATTTAAATTATCAGTTGCTGGTAATTGAGATAGTACAGCTCCATTAGCATCCATAATTTTAGTAATGTAATGGTTTAGTTGATTGCCTTTAATATCAATACCTACATTTTGGTCTAAAGTATTTACATAAAACTGAATACTTGTTTCGTTGTAATTCTTTGCGATAAAATTTTTGTACGATTGTTCTTTATTACTAAAATCAATAGTAGATTTTAATAACGACGCATCAGCTATATCATAAATGGTTACCATTTGATTTTGATACGAACTGTTGTTGTGTTGTGCTTGATAAAAAGCAAAGTTGTCTTGTGCGTAGCTAGCAAAACCTAGTAAGCTAACTAAAATGAATGTGATTGTTTTCATAATGTTTTTGTTTTTGTTAATGTAAAGGTATAATGATGCTTCTTTTTGTACCATAGTGATTTTTCACTATAATTTTTTTAACTCAATAAAAAAAGGTAAATTTATCATATCAAAACTATGAATATTGAAATCTTTGAAGTTAAACTACATATGGTTTTTACTTTTTTGTTTATTTAGTTCACAATTAAATGCTAATACTACAATTGATAGCTTGAATAAAGTTATTCGGCAAAGTAAATCAACAGATAAGAAAATTGATGCACAATTAAAGTTAGCAGAGCTGTATTGGAAATATAATCCTGATTCTTCTATTATTATTATAAATAATATTTTTAAAATCAATAAATTAAAGCAAAATTCATTTCAAAATTGTGTAGCACTTAGAACTAAAGGTCTCGCTTTTGTATCGTTAGAGAAACAAGATTCTGCTTTAGTATATTTTAATAGAGCACTTGATATTGCTTATGCAATTAATGACCATTTAAAAATTACCAGTATTTTAGGTGATCTTGGTTTAACCTATTCTGATTTAAGTGCCTATAAGTTATCTAGCAAATACTTATTAGATGCTATAAAATATTACGAACAACATAAAGACAGTATAAATGCAGAAGTGCTGCCTTATTTTTATAATAGTTTAAGTATTAACTATGCTAATTTAAAACAATACGAAACTTCTAATAAATATATTAAAAAAGGTTTAGCTGTTGCTAGTATTCCTTCTATAAAAAGTAGTCTATTAAATAATTTGTCTATAAATTATTTAGAAAGCAAAGATTATTCAAATGCAAAAAAATACTTTGATAAAAGTATGACCTTAGACAAAAAAAGTGATTTTACTTATAAATTAAATAACACTTATATTAGTTATGCTAACTTTTTAGCAGAAACCAATCAAATAAATTTAGCGAATCAATATATTGACTCGGCTATTAATTATTTTAGATCTATTAATGATGATTTTGCTTTAGCTTATTGCTACGATATTAAAGGCAATATTTATAGAGTTAAAAAAGAGTTTTCTACTGCTGAACAATATTTATTAAAATGTAAGAATGCATTAGAAGCTTTTGAAGATTATGATGGATTAAAAGACAATCTATACAATTTATATTTATTGAATAATGACAAAGAAAACTATAAATTAAGTTTGGAGTATTATAAAAGATACAAAACCATAGAAGACTCTATTGCCAATGCTGCATTAGCTTCTGACATTTATTACTTAGATGAATACTATGAAACAGAAAAAAAAGAAACACAAATTAATTTATTAGAAAAAGACAACCTATTAAAACAAAGTAAGTTAAAACGCAATATGATTATTTTAATTGCTATTGCATTACTTTCTTTACTACTTCTATATCTAGTAAATGTACTTAGAAAAAGCAATCAATTTAAAACAGAGACCAATGCTATACTACAAGAAAAAAATCAACAATTAAAAACACTTAATGCTACAAAAGACAAACTCTTTTCTATAGTAGCTCACGATTTAAAAAATCCATTGTCTGCTTTTAGAAATATCACTAATGCATTACAAAAACAAATATTCAATTTATCTAAAGAAGAAATTAATGAATTTCTGCTTACAATAAATGATTCCTCTAACAAACTATTTGAACTACTACAAAATATGCTAAAATGGTCTTTATCGCAAACCAATAATATAAAAGTTAATCTTCAAGAACAAGCAATTTTACCTATAAGTCAAAAAGCAGTTGATGCACTTCAATACAATGCAGCAGAAAAGAACATTACTATCAATAATACTATTGACAATACCATACAAGCCAATATAGATGATAATATAATTGAAACTATTATACGAAATTATATATCTAATGCTATAAAGTTTACACCAAACAATGGTACTATTTTATTATATTCTGAAATTTTAAATGATAAAAAAATTAAAGTTGGTGTAAAAGACAATGGAATTGGTATTAGTGAAAATGACCAACAAAAAATTTTTAATATAGAAGCAGATACTAGCACTGTTGGTAATTCTAGCGAAAAAGGTACTGGTTTAGGTTTGATTTTATGTAAAGAGCTAGCAGAAAAAATGAACGCTAATGTTGGTTTTAACAGTGAGATAAAACAAGGTAGCGATTTTTATATTATTTTCAATATGTAATATGTATAGTGTAATTATTGTTGAAGACCATAAAATTGTAGCACAAGGAATTAAAGCATTGCTTTTAGGTAGCCAATACAAAGTTATAGCAATGGTTAGTGATTTGATGGCTTTAGAAGATGCATTAAACAATAATGAAATACATATTATATTATTAGATATTCGTTTAGGTGGTGATTCTGGTATTTATATTGCTAAACAAATTAAAAAAGACAATCTAAGTATAAAAATTATAGGACTCTCCTCTTCTACTGATGATCATACGCTTGCACAATGTACTAAAATTGGTTTCGATGGTTTTGTAAGCAAATCTTCTTCTAACGATGAATTACTGATTGCTATAGCAACTGTATTAAATCATCAATCTTATTTTTCTAGTGATATTGTAGCACAAATACAAAATATTAAAGCAGAACAAGATATCAATCCGAATTTATATAAAGACAAAATACTTACTGATAGAGAATTAGAAATAGTACGACTGTTTGCAGAAGGTATGTCGTACAAAGAAATTGCCAATACGCTTAATCTATCTACGAGTACAGTAGACACTCACAAATACAAAATCTTTGATAAACTAGGTGTTAGCACAACTCTGGATATAGTAAAATATGCTATAAAGAATAATTTAATAGATTTTTAGAAGAAAGTACTTGTTGTTTTTCTTCTCCGTGTAATAAAGAAAATTGCTTGAATATACCTAAGTATTAGAAACTTATTGTGAAAAATTTTACTTCATATTTGTTTCGTGAGACACGAACCATGGCATAAATATAGTAAAATATGCTATAAAAAATAATTTAATAGATTTTTAGAAGAAAGTACTTGTTGTTTTTCTTCGCCGTGTAATAAAGAAAATTGCTTGAATATACCTAAGCATTAGAAATTTATTACGAAAATTTTTACTTCATATTTGTTTCGTGAGACACGAACCATGGCATAAATATAGTAAAATATGCTATAAAAATAATTTAATAGATTTTTAGAAGAAAGTACTTGTCTTTTTTCTTCTCCATGCACTAAGAAAAATTGCTTGAATATACCTAAGCATTAGAAATTTATTACGAAAATTTTTACTTCATATTTGTTTCGTGAGACACGAACCATGGCATAAATATAGTAAAATATACTATAAAAAATAATTTAATAGATTTTTAGAAGGAAGACTGTAATTTACTCAATAACAAAACTCTCTCCTAGCTCTGGAATAACAATATCGTGATATCCTTGTTCTTCTAAAATGTTTTTCAATCGTACTTGTCGTTTTTCTTCGCCATGCACTAAGAAAAATTGCTTCATGCTACTTTTATTTTGACTTTCAAAAAATCGTAGTAGTTCTGGTGTATCTGCATGTGCACTCATACTACCTAAAACTTCAATTCTAGCATTTACCTTTTTTAATATACCAAAAATTTTAACTTCATCTGGCTTTTTCACCAACTTAGCTCCTAGTGTATTTTCGGCACAATAACCCACTATTAAAATAGTATTGTTTGCATTCTCTATTTGATGAAATATATGATGCTTCACTCTACCAGCTTCTGCCATTCCTGATGCTGCTATGATAATACAAGCTTCATCTGACTGATTAATTGCTTTAGATCGTTCGCTATTTTTTACATATTTCATATTGTTCCAACCAAATGGATTATCATCGTGCAACATATATTTGTGCATATCATCGTCCATACATTCTGGATGTATTCTAAAAATTTCTGTAGCATTTATTGCCAACGGACTATCTACATACACTGGAATATTAGGCAAAATACCATCGTGTTCTAATTGATCTAATCGATGTAAAATTTCTTGTGTTCTTCCTACACTAAAAGCTGGAATAATTAATTTCCCTTTATTATCTATACATGTTTCATATATAATTTTTACTAGCTTATCATTTTCTACCGGACTTTCTTCATGTGTTACACCACCATAAGTCGACTCAGAAATAAGATAATCGCAAATTGGCATTGGTGTTGGATCTTTTAAAATAGGTCTGTCGTATCGTCCAACATCTCCAGTAAAACCAATTCTTATATTTTTATTTTCAGTTTCAATATCTAGTGTAACTGTAGCACTTCCTAAAATATGACCTGCATCTCTAAAACAAACTTTTACATTATTTTCTATATAAAAATGTTTATCATATTCTACAGTTCTAAATAGTTTTAAGGTTAGCTTCACATCATCTTCTGTATACAATGGTTTTATTTCTTTGTGTTCTCTTTTCGATTGCTGTCTAGCTTCACTTTCTTGAATAAAAGCACTATCTAACAACATAATAGCACATAAATCTCGTGTAGCAGAAGTACAGTAAATTTTTCCTCTAAAACCATCTTTTACCAATTTTGGAATTCTGCCAGAATGATCGATGTGTGCATGAGACAATATAATGGTATCAATTTCCGCAGGATTAAAATACCATATACTATTAAAATCTCTCATTTCAATTGAACTTCCTTGATATAAACCACAATCTAATAATATTTTTTTACCATTATCTAGCGTTAATAAATGACAACTACCTGTTACTGTTTTAGCTGCTCCACAAAATTGTATCTGCATATTCTTGTTTTAATTGCAATTAAAGTATTAAATTTATAACGAATTTAAAAAGATTTTTATGATTGAGGAATTATTTAAGAATATAGAGTCTACTATACAACAGCAAGTACAAGATAAATTTGGATTGAACAGCGACCAAACTACGCAAAGTGTTAATGTTTTGTTTGATAATTTTAGAAACTTCTTTAAAGATGATATTTTAAAAGGCAACATTGCTAATGTAACCGATTTGCTTAGCAATGGCATTCAAAGTATAAAAGATAATCCTAAAATAAATAATTTAAAAGAAAATTTATTTAACGATTTACAAACTAAAGTTGGATTGCCAGAAGATGTTGCTAGCAAACTAAAAGACTTTCAGGTAAATTCTTTATTTGATAATTTACAAAAAGAATTAACTGATGAAAATGGCAATTTCGATTTTCAGAAAATTATGCAAAAAATAGACCTCAACGATTTACAAGAAAAAGCCAAAGACTTATTTGGCAATTTTGGCAATTTGTTTGGTGGAAAGTAAATAGCATGAGTTGTTACTGTGATAGCTTTGATAGTGGTGGTGGTTTCGTAAATAGATTTCCTACGAATTTAGAAAACGAAGGTAAAATTACCATTGACAAAAGAGTAGTTTACGAGCAAGAATATTATACCAAATACTACATTTCTTGCACTAATTGTGGTAGTCAATTTGAAGTAATTGATGATATTGGCTATCATTATCCAATATATTGTTGGAAAAAATTAAAGTAATTGCTCTAAGAGTTTAGTGTATATTTTTAATCCTTGTTTGATTTCTGCAAACTCAATATATTCATCAGCGGTATGTGATCTTTCTGATTTTCCTGGACCAATTTTTACACTTGGAATACTTAATAGTGCTTGATCTGACAAAGTAGAAGAGCCAAATTTTTCTATGGCTAATTTATCTGCTGCAACTGCAATTGGATGATCTTCTGCTATTGCTGATGGATTTAATCTAGTAGAACGAGGTTTTATTTCTGCTTTTAAATTTCCAGTTAAAATTTCTAAAATTTGCTCATGTGTATACTCAGGAATTGAACGAATATCAATTACATAGTTACAAGTATCTGGAATAACATTGTGTTGTGTGCCTGCATTAATTTGTGTAACCGTCATTTTTATAGGTCCTAATACTGAATTTATCTTTTTAAATTGATAATTCTGAATCCAATCTAAATCAGTCATTGTTTTATAAATTGCATTAATGCCTTCATTTCTTGCAGCGTGACCAGATTTTCCTTTTACTACTGCATCAATTACCATTAAACCTTTTTCTGCTACAGCCATTTTCATTTCTGTTGGCTCACCTACTATGGCAAAGCTACACGACTTTATTACTTCTTCTAATAATGCAACACCATTAGCACCAGAAATTTCTTCTTCGGCAGTAGCTGCAAATATTAAATTGTATTTTAAATCTTCTTTGTCGTAAAAATGTAAAAATGTACCTAGCAAACAAACTAAAGCAGCACCAGCATCATTACTACCTAAGCCATACAATTTTTCTTTAGTACTAGTCGCTTTATGTGGATTTTTTTTCCAAGTACTTACTGGTTTTACTGTATCAATATGAGAGTTTAGTAGAATTGTAGGTTTAGATACATCAAAGTGTTTGTTTTTGCTCCAAGTATTATTTTCAGAAGTTTCAAAAGCAATTTTATTTTGTTTTAGAAAGTCTCTAACGATTTTAGCAGCCACTTTTTCTTCTTTACTATAAGAAGGTGTTTCTATAAGTGATTTGAGTAGGTTGATAATATGTTCTTCGTTTACATTCATGCCTTTGAAAATGTTGTGCCAAAAATAGCATTATCCTCGTTAACTAAAAATAAATCGTGTGCATTACACAGAATAATTTTTTGCACACCATTGTTGATAGCTTTTTCTATGTTTTTTACTTTGGGAATCATGCCATCTGTAATAATCTGTTTGTCAATCAATTCCTCTATTTCACTTAAAGTAATATTTGAGATGATGCTTTCATCATTAGCTACATCGTAAAGCAATCCTTTTTTTTCAAAACAATAAAACAAACTCACTTGATATTGATTGGATAATGCAATTGCAATAGAAGAAGCAATGGTATCTGCATTGGTATTGAGTAGCTGTCCTTGTTTATTATGCGTAATTGGAGCAATTACTGGAACTATATTTTGAGTCAATAAATCATTCAAAAAATTACTATTAACAATATCTATATCTCCAACATAACCATAATCAATACTTGCATTTTCTCTTTTGTGAGCTTGTATTAGATTAGCATCAGCACCAGTTAATCCAATTGCATTATTTTGTTGTGCTTGTAGTGTTGCTACTATATTTTTATTGATTAATCCAGCATATACCATAGTTACTACTTTTAGTGTTGCTGCATCGGTAATTCTTCTGCCATCTACTAATTGACTTGCAATATTGAGTTGCTTTGCCATAGCAGTAGCTAGCTTTCCTCCACCATGAATTAGTATTTTTGGATTTGGAATAGTGCTAAACACTTGTAAAAACTGTTGTAATTGAGTTTCGTCATCTATTACATTACCACCAATTTTTACTACAGTCAGTTTTTGCATGTACAAATATAAATATTTTATTGATTTTAACTGATGATAAAAATCAAATAAACCACTATGGACTAAAAGTCCATAGTTTTGTTACGGACTGAAAGTCCTATTTCGGACAGTACTTCTCTATTCAATTATAAAATTATCATTTGAGTTCGTATTTGGATTCCTATGATGTTCTAAATATTCATTTACCATTTCATCTGTTATATTACCTGTACTCCAGCAACCATAACCTATTGCCCAAAAATGACGACCCCAATATCTCTTCTTTAACTCTGGAAACTCTATCTGTATTTTTCGTGAACTGCGTCCTTTCAATAATTTTACCATGCTACTTATTGATTGTGATGGACGATATTCTATATGCATATGAATATGATCTTTGGATACTACTCCTTTCAATATTACAATATCTTCTGCTTCACATATTTGCATCAAAAGACTTCTACACCTTACTTTTATATCTCCTTCCAATACTGCATATCTATATTTTGTAGCCCAAACAATATGTACTGTAAGCCGTGATATGCTATGACCATTGACCCTTTGGTATTCCATACTACAAAAGTAAACATTTTTAGAAGCTAAAGCGAAATGCACTAAAGTGCATAGTTTTAACTATTTTTGAGACCAATAAATATGAATATACCTATATACTAAAATCCAATGACTAATCCTATTGATGGAATAGTACTACCACTATTATTTTCTAAATATATCAACTGATAACTATTTGGATTGCTAGGATTGGCTATTGGTGTATCATTAGCATCTCGTACTACATCTATATTTGGTTGATTTGGAAATTTACTAGCGTACAAATTTTGTATATCTAAGTATATATTAAAATTCCATTTTTGAAAGAACCATTTTTTATCTACTCTTAAATTTAATGAATGCTGTACTTTAAGTCGCATAGCATTAATTTCATCATAATTATAAAAAGGCAAACCATTACTTGCATTCCAAACATCTATTAAAGCCAAATTAGTAGTATCGTATGGTGTGTATGGCAAAGCACCTTGTACATTAAATCTAATGCCAATTTCCCAATTGCGTTTAAATTTATAACCTGTTGTAATGTTTAAAACATGTCTTGCGTCCCAACTACTTGGCTGATAGCTTTGTGTTTTATCGGTAAATAAACTTCTAAACCAAGTGTAAGAAGCAATACCATAAATTCCTTTCCACAGTTTTTGTTGAACAGCAACTTCTATACCATAAGTTTTTCCTTTTGCTGTAGATGTAGTTGGCTCATCGCCTACCCAACCATAATTGCCACCTAAATTAGCTAATGCAATGCCTTTTTCAATTAAGTATGGATATTGATTATAATACTTATAAAATGCTTCTACAGATACTTTGGTATTACTTGTGAAGGAAGAAGAGAAACCTGCTACTACTTGGTAGTTTCTAATATATTCTAATTGATTTTTATTGACTAAATTATTGTTGTTATCTCTATAGCCAAGTGTTGTGTATTGTGGTGTTTGATAATAAATTCCTGTATTAAAATTAAAACTGAGTTGTGGTAATATAGCATAGCTTAAAGAAAATCTTGGTGAAATTTGATTCAACAGATTTGCCATTTTTTTATTGTACGATAATCCATCGAGACGAACGCCAAAAGATAAACTCAACTTATCATCTATAAAACTTCTACTTACTTGAGCAAATAAACCATACTTTGCTAAGTTTAAATTAGACTTGTAGTTAATATCGACTAAATTGGAATCTATTAATACAAAATTACTGGTAGTAGTGTTATAATAATTATATTCTGCATTTAATCCATACGCAATTTTATAGCTATTGACTCTATAAGTATGTTCAAATCTAAATTTATTTTCGCTTTCTTTAGCATTCAAATCATATAATTCATTATTAGTTTCAATATTATTGTTATATTTATAAATATGATTTCCAAAACTACTTCTGCTCAAAACAAATAACATATTGCTATTGTCTTTATAGTATCTATATCTAGCACCAATAGTATAATTCCACTGTTCTTGTTGTGGTAAAGTTCTAAGTAAATATCGTTGGTCTGCTGTTTCTGTAAGGTTTTTATTTAATCTCAATTTATCAAAAGCACCAACACCTATAAATGTAATGTCGTGTTTATTGTTGAACTTATGCATTACTTTAGTTTGCACATCAGTATAAGATGGAAGAAATGGCAAACCAATCAACTTAAATAATCCTTGTAAATAAGAATAGCGACCATTTAGTAAGAAAGTAGTTTTCTTTTTCTTGGTTAAAGGACCTTCTAGTGTAATTCCAGCTTCGCTAGCACCTAAAGTAAAGTTCATGCCTAGCTTGTCTTTTCTACCTTCTTTTTGAGTTAATTTAAGCACAGAACTCATGGCATTGCTATAATTGGCAGGAAATGCTCCAGTATAAAAACTTGCATTATTAATAAAATCTACATTTAAAATTCCGTTAGAGCCACCAGAAGCTCCTTGAGTTGCAAAGTGATTTATTGTAGGAATTTCTATATCATCTAACAAAAATTTATTTTCGCTTGGAGCACCACCTCTTACTAATAAATCGTTTCTATAACCTACGCCAGTTGCTACGCCTGGTAAGTTTTGTATGGCTCTAGAAATATCTCTATTTCCACCTGGATTTCTTTGAATTTCATCAATACCAATTTCTACAAATGACAAAGGTGATTCTGATTTTTTTTCAAATGGATTAGCTTTAATTACGATAGAATCTAAAAACATAGTTTCTTCTGCCATTGCAAAGTTGATGATGACTGGCTTTGCATTGGTTACTTCTACTTCAAAACGAGTTTGTGTTTGATATCCTATATAAGTTACTTGTACATTATACAAACCAGTAGGTAAATTTTCGATGGTATAGTTTCCATCTACATCTGTAATGGCTCCATAATTGGTATTTTGAATTAAAATATTAGCTCCAATTAATGGTTCATTATTAATTTCATCGTATATAGTACCAGTAATAACACCTGTTTGTGCAAATAAACTAATTAAAGTAAATTGACTTATTAGAAAAAATAATTGCTTCATCGACAAAGAGAACAACAGAGTAGCTAAAATGTTTACTAAATGGAGAAAAATATTTTTAAACAGTATAAATAATGTATCAAAACTGAAATCCTATCTTTTTATAAAAAATATGAAATCAAATAAGTTTTAAACAAATAATTTTCGTTATTTGCAATATTAAAAATATTGATTTTAGTTACTCTATTAATATTATCATATAGGTATTCATATTTAAAATGAAATCTGTTTGGAGTTGATTGTGTAATTAAAATAGAATATCGAGTTTTCCATTCTGCTCTTAAGTTCTTACATGGTTTATACGATAAGATACCACTTAATTGCATAATATAAATAGGATTTAATTCAAACAAACTAATACCTTCACTTATTGGCACACTAATAAATTGCTCTGGAAGATTAGTTTGTATGGCATAGTTTGTATACAAAATTGTATCTCTTGAATCTGAATAACAAGTATTATAAAAACCACAAGTGTACGGTAATAATTGATTATAATATATAATATTATTTTTTTCTAATGAAATATTATTATGATATAAAGAAATACTATTGTCAATATTTCGTATAGAATCAAGTTCTTCTGTATTGTTTCTATAAAAGCTTTTTATTCTATTTTCGCCAATAATTGTATTTATATAATTGTTTATAGTATAACTTACTAAAAATGTGTCGGTATATGGATAGTATTTAATAATTGTAGCATTTAGATTTCCATAATTTACATCTGCATATAAGTTATTATTTTTTAATACTTGTACTACTTGGTTGTTATTGTATAAAAAATCATATTTGACTGAATCTACACCAGAAATTATAGTTAAAGATTTAATTCTATTATCAACTTGAGTTGCAATATCATCAGGTGTACATGCTGTTATAAAAAACATCACTATTAGTAGTAAATAAAAATTTCTCATAGTATATTATTTTAACTCATTTATTATAAGACTTCATCTATTGGTTCCCAAAGTTCTATTTTGTTATTTTCTAAGTCTAAGATATGTACAAATTTACCATAGTCATAGCTTGCAATTTCATCTAAAACAGTAACGCCATTGGCTTTTAATTCTTCTACTAAAGCTTCTATGTTTTCTACTCTGTAGTTAATCATAAATTCTTTTTCTGATGGTTGGAAATACTTAGTATCTTTTGCAAACGGGCTCCATTGTAAAATTGCTTTGGTCTTTTTATCTGCATCTATAAATTGAAAAGAAGCACCATAGTCGTCTGTATTAAAACCTAAATGCTCTTTGTACCAATCTTTTACTGCTTTTGAGTCGTTACATTTAAAAAAAATGCCACCAATTCCTGTAACTTTTTTCATATTTGTTATAGTTTAAATGTTTCTGATGCGTCGAAATGTAATGGCAAAATTTCTTTTACGCTATTAAATACAAAAGAAGTTCCATTATTTCCGTACAATACTATTTGAATAGCTTGTTCTTGTTGTAATTCTGTTTCTAAAAGCGTTTGTCTGCAAATACCACAAGGTGCAACTGGCTTTTCTACTTGTATAAAATCTGACTTAGCAACAATAGCTATTGTTTGTATTTTTTGATTTGGTGCTACAGCAACCTTTGCACTTAAAACTGTTCTTTCTGCACACAAACCAATTGGATAAGATGCATTTTCTTGATTGCTACCTTCTATTATTTGTCCGTTGTCTAACAAAATTGCCGCACCTACATAAAAATTAGAATAAGGTGCATAGCTTGCCAACTGTGCTTTTTGTGCTGCTAAAATTAATGCTTGCAAATGCACTGGCAATTCCTCTAAAGTTTCATACATGGTATAAATACTTTTCCATTCTTGTTGTTTCATTCAATAAAGATATTAAAATATCAATTGATTAGTATCTATTAATAGCTTAAGTTTGAGTATCATTACAGCATTATAATGTGATACATAAAATCCTAGTATAAAACTAGTAATAGAAACACTGATAAACTATAGCGACTGAATACACAAGAAGTGATTCTTTAGCCATGACTAGTAACGAATAGACCAAAATTTGCCTATCTTTGCACCATGTTTGATAAATTGGAGCAATTACTAAACGAGGAGCAATGGTTTCAGCTTAGAACAGAGCTAACCGCTATGCATCCTAGTGAAGTTGCCGAATTTATCGAATCACTAGAAGTAGAAGACCAAGTAGTCGTTTTTAGAATCTTGCCATTAAAAATGGCTGCTAGAACTTTCGAAGACATCGATCTAAATACGCAAGTAGAAATGTTAAAGTTGTTAGGTCAGGCAAAAATGACCGACATCTTAAATCGAATGTCGCCAGATGACAGAACTCAGTTACTAGAAGAGTTGCCAAGCAAAGTTTTAAGAAAGACAATGAATTTATTGTCGGATGAAGAAAGAAAAATTGCTACCGAATTATTAGGTTATCCAGAGTATTCTGTCGGTAGATATATGACTCCTTACTATGTTGCAGTAAAACAAGATTGGACAGTGCAACAAGTGTTCGACCATATTAGAAAATTTGGCAAGAAAAGTGAAACTGTCAACATGATTTATGTGGTAGACAACAAAGGCAGACTAATTGATGATATTAGAATAGGTCATTTTTTATTTGCTGAACCAAATACTATGGTCAAAGATTTAATGGACGAACGATTCATATATGTAAATGTAAATGATGATATAGAAGAAGTAGTTCAAACATTTAAACAATATGATAGACAAGCACTACCAGTTTTAGCTGGCGACCAAGTGCTAGTTGGTATTATAACATTCGATGATATCATGGATATTGAAGAAGAAGAAACTACCGAAGACATGCAAAAATTTGGTGGTATGGATTCTTTAGAAACAACCTATGAAGAAACACCATTATTAGAAATGGTAAAGAAAAGAGCAGGTTGGTTAGTCATTCTTTTCTTGGGCGAATTATTAACTGCAACAGCAATGGCTTTTTTTGAAGATGAAATTGCAAAAGCAGTCGTTCTCGCTACCTTTATTCCTTTAATTATTTCTAGTGGAGGAAATTCTGGTTCGCAAGCAGCAACACTAATTATTCGTTCATTAGCCATTGCCGAAATTAAATTAGAAGATTGGTGGTATGTAATGAAACGAGAATTTTTGTCGGGCTTAATGTTAGGCGGAATTTTAGGTGCATTAGGATTTATGCGTGTTTTTATATGGAATGAAATGAGTGGAGTTTATGGTGATAATGCAGTTTTAATTGGATTAACAGTAGGAATAACATTAGTAGGAATTGTATTGCTTGGAACATTTATTGGCTCAATGTTGCCATTTGTACTAAAAAGAGTTGGTTTTGATCCAGCTACAAGTTCAGCTCCATTTGTAGCAACTATAGTAGATGTTACAGGATTACTCATCTATTTTACAGTAGCCACTTTATTGCTAAAAGGCACATTGCTTTAATAATTTATAAGAAGCTTACTATATTCTATCTATTGTGCATTTATAAGGACAAGATAAAGTAAAAGTAGGTTTTTAGTAACTGTGTTTTCGTCTTTCTGTAATTTTGAGAAACGAAAAATATACGGGATCTATTATATTAAATTATTTTATTAACTTAATAAGTGCGTAGCACTTCAACCTTAATAGAAAGGATAGAAAAATTTATAAAATACAGCGTAGCTGTATCACCTTTTAAGATTCGTTTAAATTTAAATTTTTGATAAACAGTATTTTATAAGGCATAATATTTTTGTGTGGTACTTTTAGTAGCTTACTGGTACACAAATGTTAAAGATTAAGCTTTTTATGGTGTTTTTTAGTGTTTTTTGGCTTATTTCTATTGCTTTTATGGCTGTTTTTCTGGTTTGGGTATACTGTCCCAAAAAGTGTGAGTTGATCTTCATAAACTTTTTTGTATTCCTTTTCTTTTCCTTTGTTTTCAATATACTTTTTTATAACATCTTTATTTCCATACTGTCCAACTGTATTTGTATAATAACCACTTGTCCAAAAATTCCCTCCCCACAATTTAGTTTTTACTTCAGGTAAACGTCTGAATATTTCTTTTGCTGTTATACTTTTTACCTTCATACATATTTAGCTAACCGACATTAAAGGAACTCTCTGTACTAAAAATGAACATGGTTCTCTTCATAGCCAATCTCTATAAAGTTAATTTCATATCGTTCCGATATATCAAGACATATCTCCTTCAAGCCATTGCTAAACTCTTTTGTAATCACAGATTTCCTATATTTCACTGGGAAAACAATATGATATAGAAGTAAGGTTTTGTTATGCCGTTTTTTAATGTGGTCATCCATAACTCAAAGCTACACTTTTTTCAAAGTGTTATGAAAAACCATCCGTTTTTCATACTTTTCCTCTTTCACTCCGAGGCAGATCCTCAGGTATTCTCTTCGAATAAATAGATTCGGTACATTTCTCATACTTCAAAATTAGAGAATGTTCGAAATGTAAAATATTTTTATTAATATATATAATTTTAATTATTAATCAATATTGATTGTATTGCTCAATATTGTGAGTACTTGTTCTACATCTTCCATAGTATTGTATTTACCAAAGCTAAATCGAATGCATTTTTTTGCTTCTTGTTCTGTTAAGTGCATAGCAGTTAATACATGAGATGGTTTGTTTTCTGCTGATGTACAAGCAGAACCAGTTGATACTGCTACTTTCATTTTTATTTGTTTGATGATATCTACTGCATCTATTGGAAACAATATATTGCTTGTATTGGGAAGTCTTGGTGCATTAATTCCATTGATTTTTATTTTATCACCAAATTTATCTAATAACTTATTTTCTAAATCATTACGCATTGTAGCTAGCTGATTATCAAACGAAATAATATCAACTGCTTTTGACAAGCCAACAATTGCTGGAACATTTAGCGTACCACTACGATACGATTTTTCATGACCTCCACCATGTAATAAAGGCGTAAGTGTTACTCTTGGATTTCTTCTTCTAATATACAAAGCTCCAATGCCTTTTGGTGCATACATTTTATGTCCAGAAAATGCCATTACATCTACATTTAGTTGTTGTACATCTACTGGAATTTTACCTAGTGCTTGTGTAGCATCGCAACATAAAATAGTATTTTTTTGATGTGTAATTTTGGCAATGTCTTGAATCGGTTGTATTACTCCAGTTTCGTTATTTGCCAACATTATAGCTACTAATATTGTTTTATCTGTAATGCATTTTTCTAATTCATCAAGATTGATTAGTCCATTTTCATCAACAGATAAATACGAAATAGTAGCACCTTTTGTTTCTAAATATTTACAAGTATCGAGTACTGCATTGTGTTCTGTTTTACATGTTATAATGTGATTGCCTTTGGTTTGATATCTTTCATAAATACCTTTAATTGCTAAATTTAAACTTTCGGTAGCACCAGAAGTAAATATGATTTCGCTTTCGCTACAATTTAAATGTTGAGCAATATTGTTGCGTGCAGTTTCTACCACATCTTTTGCAATCCAACCAAATGTATGAGTTGCACTAGCAGCATTGCCAAAATGTGTAGTAAAATAAGGTAACATTGCTTGAAGTACCTTTTCGTCGACTGGTGTTGTAGCGTTATAATCTAGATAAATCATCAGTAAAATTAGTAATTATATTTAGCTTTGTAAAAAATAGATTACAACAATGAAAAAAATAGACCATATTGGTATTGCTGTGAATGATTTAAATACTGCAGAACAATTATATAATAAATTATTAAATAAACAACCTTTTCATGAAGAAACCATGGAAGCACAGCATTTAAAAGTATTGTTTTATGAATTAGAAGATACCAAAGTGGAATTAATTAGTTCTTTATCTGAAAAGAGTGCAATACATAAGTTTTTACAAAAAGGTGATGGTATGCATCATGTATGTTTTGAAGTGGAAGATATTTATGCGGAAATGCATCGTTTAAAAGAAGAAGGTTTTAAATTGCTAAGCGAACAACCTTATAAAGGTGCAATGAATAAATTGGTTTGTTTTGTACATCCAAAAAGTGCTAATGGTGTATTGATTGAGTTGTGTCAGAAAATGAAATAGTATGAATTTATTGTAGAGACTTAGCAATTCTATCTTTCCAATGATAAATTTAAAAAGAGATTCTGAAACAAGTTCAGAAAGAGATTTTAAAATAAATTCTGAATCTTTTCAAAAAAATCACATTATGCTGTTTGTTTTGACATAAATCCAAAAATGTATTTGTCTTTTAAATTTAATAGATACCATACTATGAAATAAATGGTTATTGGAATAGAGATTACAGCTGTAACTATTGCCCAATTATAATAATTAGAAAAATATAAGATATTTAATCCTACAACAATAATAATCAGTCGAATAATCTCTACATACCTTGCCCATTTTTTTTGTTCAATTATAGCACTACTTGAAAAAATAGAGAGCATAACCATTGCAAACCAAAATATTTTATGAAATAATGGTAGTGTATCGTAGTAATAAAGATATGCCATCAATCCAATAATAATAAAAATAAACTGCACTAAAACATATATGTTTATTCCGTTTGTTCTTGGTTTTACATCATACTTTATCGTTTCATTTTCTATTGATGGCACAGGAATTTCTCCACCTAAATAATCTGGTTGCCAACCTGGTTTTGCAAAAATAAATTTCAGTTTATCTTTCCATTTCATTTGTTTTGATGCTTTAAACATACTTAAATAGTATTCTATATTTGCATAAAACGGATTCCAAGAATTGAGAGGTTTAGTAATACCATAAGTTGGTTTTTCTTCTTCTTCTTGAAATGTTCCAAATAGTTTATCCCAAATAATAAACATACCAGCATGATTTTTGTCGATGTATTTGGGATTTCTACCATGATGCACTCTGTGATGCGTAGGCGAATTAAAAATTGCTTCAAACCACTTTGGCATTCTATTAATAACATCGGTATGTATCCAAAATTGATAAAAAGAATTAATTGCTAATACTGGAAAAAAAACTTCTGCCGAAACACCTACAAATGGAATTGGCAAAAATATAAAAAAAGCAATAGATGCATGTAACCAAGACTGTCTTAATGCTACGCTTAAATTATAATCTTCGCTTTGATGATGTACACCATGAGCTCCCCAAAAAAAGTTCATTTCATGACCAATTCTGTGTGCCCAATAAAAAAAGAAATCGTAAGCTACTAAACAAAATAAAATAGTTAATATATTATTAGGTAAGGTAATTATTCGATGTGTATACACAAAATCATATACGCCAATAAGCAAAAGACCTACTACAACTTTAGAAATAACATGACCAATACCTATATTCAAATTAGTAATGGCATCATTCAATCGATAATAATGTTTCTGTTTTTTTCGCATATAAAAAAACTCCAACAAAAGTAATAATACAAAAACAGGAATTGCAATAATTGTTTCCATAGTTATAATTTATCTTGAAATTAACTAATGCATAGGAATTTATAAAATAATTTGCTTTATTTTAACAGATAATTGATAATCAATATGTTTGGATTTATTAAAAGATGGATACACAAGATTGTGATTAAAAAAGCACAGTCTAGACCTATGGTAGATATTATTGAAGTACGCACTAAAAAAATTGGCTTAACACAAGTTGAAACTGAAACAGATATACGAATTACTAATTCGTTTTTTTTGCCTATAAAAATTTTATCTATAGAAACTGATGTATATAATAGTTCTGATTTAGTTATAGGAAGAATGAATTACCATTATCCTAAAAAAATTAAAGGCAATAGTACCGAAATTTTTAAAACTACAACTCATCTAAGTAATATCTCTGCTTTTTTTCAAGCACTCAATCATTTATTGTCGTTTAGTGTGCAAATGCGTAGTGTTGGTACATGTTTAATACAATTTTTATGGTGGACATTTGAAGTTCCTGTTGACGATAGATTTGAAGTTAAACCACATCAAGTGAAAATGGTTGAACCAATGACCGAAGAAGAAAAACAAGCCAAAGCTTTAAGACGAGCAGAAAAACAAAAAGAGTTAGAAGCACAGCTTGAGTTGAAAAAGTTAAAACAAGCAGAGCAAAGAGCGAAACGCAAAGCTGCCTTAGAAAAACGCAAAGAAAAATATAAGGAAAGAAAATATAAAAAATATCAAAAAGAAGATAAAGCTATTATAAATGAGCCAACCGATACTTTGCCTGATGACACACTAGAAATATTACTCAATAAAGAAGCTATAGAAAACTTAGCTAAAGATGTGGATAAAGAAGAATTTTAGATTCTATAAAATAGTTGTTTGAGTATTTGTAATCATTAATCAAATGACTATTTTTTTTATCTTCGCACATGCAAATTCAAGAATTAGACCAGTTGCAATTTCCGTTTCCTATAAAACAGCAAGTTTATTGGGGCGAAATGGATGCTTTTAATCACATTAATAATGTACAATATTTTAGATATTTTGAAACTGGCAGAATTACCTTTTTTAATGAAAGCGGTATTTGGAAACTGTTGGCTGCTGAGCAAATAAAAATTGTAGTAGCCAAACTAGAATGCAATTTTGTTAGAGAAGTAAAATATCCTAATGAGATTGAAATAAGCGTTGCTATAAAAAAAGTAGGTAATACGAGTTTAATAGTACATCATGTGGTAAAAAATTGTAGTAAAAATAATGAAATTGCAGCACATGGTGAAGGCATTATTGTAGCTACTAATGGCAAACAATCTATTCCTTGGACAGATAAACTAATTGATGCTTTTAATCAGTATGTATAAAAACCTGTTGTGCATTGGGCGTCATTCCAGAAAATTTCGTAGTATAACGGAGAAATTTATCTGGAATCTGTCGTAAAAATCGTAAAAAAGATTCCCAATCAAGTTGAGAATGACGATTTTTACTTTTTTTTGTATCTAAATGCACAACTAGATTATAAAAGTTTTCTTTTGCTACAAATAAACATTTAAGCTGTTATTTTTAGCGTGTCTTTTAATTTTTCTAAGTGCTTTGTCTTTAAGTTGTCGTACTCTTTCTCTTGTTAAGCTTAATTTGCTACCAATTTCATCTAAGCTATATGCCAATTTGTTATTGTTGATACCAAAATAGAGTTCTAAAATTTCTCTTTCTCTATCTGTAAGCTGATGCAAGGCATTTTCTATTTCATGACGCATTGATTGTTTCATTAATTCATCATCTGGATTTTCTACATTATAATCTTGCATTAAATCTAAGTTGGTCGTTGAACTATCTTCATCACTATTATTATCTAATGGCGAATCTATTGACAAGTGATAAGCTAGCGTACTTCTTAAGAAAGCTAAGTCGGTAGCATCTACATTTAAAATTTCTGCTAATTCCATATTAGATGGTTCTCGCTCGTTTTTTTGCTCGAACTCTTGAGAAGCTACCAAAATTTTATTATAAAAAGTAGCTTTGTTCATTGGCAAACGCACTACTCTTGGTTGCTCTATTAATGCTTGTAAAATTGACTGACGAATCCACCAAACAGCATAAGAAATAAATTTAAATCCTTTGGTTTCATCAAATTTGGAGGCTGCTTTTATCAACCCAATATTGCCTTCATTAATTAAATCGTTTAACGACAAACCTTGACTTTGATATTGTTTGGCAACAGAAACCACAAAACGCAAATTGGCTTTAATTAAATCATTTAAAGCTTTTGCATCACCTTGCCTCACTCTTTTTGCTAAAGCAACTTCTTGCTCTTCATTAAGTAAAGAAAGTTTGGAAATTTCGTTCAAATATTTATCTACAGATACGCTATCTCTAGATGTAATTCTAGTGTTTATTTTAAGTTGTTTCATAAAATAACAAAGTTTAGTTCATTGGTTTCTACGCAAAAACGAGCTAAAATGTTTCTAAATAGTTAAGAAGTACTAAAAAATCACTAAAAATAGTGAGACAATTAAACTATTTTCCAAGTATTTGAAAGCAGTTGTAAAAGTATTAGTAATTATTTTATTGCTTCGATTGCATTAAAGAATGCTGTTAACTTTTGATTGTCGAGTTTGCCATTGGTGCGTACACTACTACACAAATCTAATCCAAATGGTTGTACTTTTGTAATGGCTTCTTTTACATTGTCTTTATTTAGTCCGCCTGCAAGAAAAATTGGAATAGCAATTGAATTTCTAATTTGCGTACTGAGTTCCCAGTCGTGTGTTCTGCCTGTACCTCCTAATTCTTTAACCGATAAATTCGGATTGCCACTATCTAATAATATGGCATCTACAAACTTAGATATTTCAATTGCTTCCTTTACTGAATGTTCATCAATAACATGAATTACTTGCACCAGTTTTACATTAGGCAATTCTTTTCGTAGCAAATCGTATGCTCGTTCTTCTAATTCATCTACAATTTGAATGGTAGTAGTATTTGTTTTTTTATAATGATTGATAATGTTTCTTGAATTTGTTTCACTTGTTAATAAAAATGTTGCAATAGGTGGCGGAACTATTTTAACAATCTCGGCAATTAACTCGTCTTTTATTACTCCTGGACCACTTGGCATATGTCCAACTAAACCCAATGCAGCAGCACCACAAGCTATAGCCATTTTAGCTTCTTCTATACTACTGATACAACAAATTTTAACTCTTGGAATATTCATTTTAGCATGATTATTTTTTTAATTTAATTAAATAGTACACTCTCCTTACTAGTACTTCTTTGATTGCTATATCATGCATAGTAATTGGTACAGTCATTTAATTTCCCATTTTTAAATTCGATTTTATAATTTTTCTCTTTTTCGGAAAAATCTATTGTAAATTCTGAAGAATATGCTTTATCGTTAGTTGGAAACCAATCTTTAACCTGTTTATTAATACAAATAAACCACTATGGACTAAAAGTCCATAGTTTTGTTACGGACTGAAAGTCCTATTTCGGACAGTACTTCTCTATTCAATTATAAAATTATCATTTGAGTTCGTATTTGGATTCCTATGATGTTCTAAGTATTCATTTACCATTTCATCTGTTATATTACCTGTACTCCAGCAACCATAACCTATTGCCCAAAAATGACGCCCCCAATATCTCTTCTTTAACTCTGGAAACTCTATCTGTAATTTTCGTGAACTGCGTCCTTTCAATAATTTTACCATGCTACTTATTGATTGTGATGGACGATATTCTATATGCATATGAATATGATCTTTGGATACCACTCCTTTCAATATTAAAATATCTTCTGCTTCACATATTTGTATCAAAAGACTTCTACACCTTACTTTTATATCTCCTTCCAATACTGCATATCTATATTTTGTAGCCCATACAATATGTACTGTAAGCCGTGATACGCTATGACCATTGACTCTTTGGTATTCCATACTACAAAAGTAAACATTTTTAGAAGCTAAAGCGAAATGCACTAAAGTGCATAGTTTTAACTATTTTTGAGACCAATAAATAAACCATTTTCATCGCCAATTGCACAAAACCTCTCAAATCCACCATCAAATATTTTCAATCCAACAATTTCTTTTAAATTGTTATAAGTACTTTCTATGTTATTTACAGGAACTCCAATTTCTGATATTTCCAATAAAGCATTTGTAGTAAACATTTTGGTGCTTTGATTAAGGAGATTTTTCCGAGCAATTAGTTCTACGATATTTTTGTCGATATCGTAAAAATAAATTGCTTTAGCATTCCAAAAGTCGAAATCTTGAATTTCATTATTTCCATCTTTTAGTATTTCTACTCGCTCTTGTAACCATTTTAAAGCTTCATTTTCTTGATTGCACGGAATATTTATGGCAAAATGATATGGCTGAAATTTTTCATTTTGTACAAATTTAAGTCTTGAATTTCCAACTTGAAATGTTACATGTAAATTAGATTGTTCTATCAATTCCAATCCTAGTTTTTGTGCGTAAAAATCAATCTGTTTTGATAAGTTAAAGCAATATATTTCTAATTCCTTAATTTTCATTTTTTCAGATTACAAGCTACCTCCAATATACACAATATTCTGTGAATAGGTTTTTCCTACAAGTAATAATAATGTTTATTGACTTTTTGTATTGAAAACCGTAATGTAACTGTTTTAATGATTTCTCTATTTAGTGGTTGTATAGCAACAGTTGTAATTGTTTGGTAGGATTGGTTAATATTATGGATAACTCTTTGGGTATGACATGTAAGGCAGTAGAAAGCAATAATCTTCCAAGTTTGCTCAGAGCCAAATCGTTTATTTTGTTTTTAATTTATTTATTTTTAAAAGCCAAACTAGAAAAACAGCCATAAAAGCAATGGAAATACACTAAAAAACACCATAAAAAGCTTAATCTTTAACATTTGTGTAGCAGTAAGCTACTAAAATTACCACACATAAATACCAAAGCCAAAATATAATTTATATAAATAAGTATATATAATAGTGTATACTTATAGTTTTTAGCATTTTTTACCCAGTTGTGCAACGGTCACCAATGTTAGCGGTTAGTGCCTTTCGTTAAGCAGGTTGTTTAGTTCTCGTTTTTGTTGCCGATTTCTTTTTATTCCGCTCTTTATACTCGGCAATATATTTGCTAATTTCTGCTCTTTCTTTGTCTGTTAAAGGTTTGCTTTGGATAATAAAGTCAACGCCCTTTGGTTCTTTTATATGCCCCATAATTTCTAAGTTTTAAAATATTTTTCGACTAAATATTTTGCAGCGTGAGTTTCAATTATCATTCTGTGTCCGCCAAAATGATATGCTCCCAATGTATCAACATAATGTTGAATAAGTTTTGTTTTTGCCGTAAAACCAACAAACCCGTCAAATCCAAACTGGAATGAAAGTTTACAAGCATATGCTACAAGATTTCCTGCTACTCCCTCGTAAAGTTTATTTCGTCCTAAATTAAAAGGTGCATTTTCGAGCAAATTCATAAAAATATGATCGGTTTCTTTGCGAATACACATAACGCCTTGGATGATGTCAGGATTTCCTACAATTGTCAATTTATAAACTTCATTTATATCGTTATTCAGTTCAGATTTCCAATTAAAATTCCAACCATTCTTTTTGGTCGTTTGTTTAGAGTCATTTATAGTAAATCTTGAAATTTCGGTTGAAAAACTGTCACCCGAAATAGTGTTTTGGATAGAGTTTGTCAACTTATCCACAATAAAATCTAATTGTATTTCAGTTTGTTTTTTCACACTATGAATTTACAAAATTTTTGTCTGTCCCACAAGTTGAATTTTGGTTTCGAGCGTTCTGATGGCATGACCGTCAACAATTAGTATATGGCAAGTAGGGTACACAAGATACAGATAAAGTATCAAGTTTGCTCAGAGCCAAATCGTTTATTTTGTTTTTAATTTATTTATTCTTAAAAGCCAAACCAGAAAAACAGCCATAAAAGCAATAGAAATAGCCAAAAAAGGGCTAAAAAATGCTATAAAAAGCTTAATTTTTAACATTTGTGTACCAGTAAGCTACTAAAAGTACCACATAAAAATACCAAAACCAAAATATAATTTATATAAATAAGTATATATAATAGTGTATACTTATAGTTTTTAGCATTTTTTACCCAGTTGTGCAACGGTCACCCTTGTTGGGCGAGATTATTTTTTAGTTTTTTGTTGTTATGTCATGAAGAAATTTATTTAAACTTTCGGGTGTTGAAGCGTAGTTTGTAAACAGAGTTAATGCACGTTTGTGATTAAGTACACTATCAAATGAGTAGTTAATTTTACTTTTTATATAATGTTGTTCGAACTTTGAATCATTTATAATTAACTGCAACAGTGCTATCAAAAATTCTAATTGATATTTCCCTCTGAAAATTAATTCTGAATCACAGTTTTTAAATTCTCTGACTTTATTATTTAAAGTTTCTTCGTCAATATCTGTAGATTCTGGAAAAATTTGTTTAATGCTTGCGAAATCATAGTTTGAAGCTACATTCTGTAATGAAATGTTGACTAATCCCTTAGGTAATTTTTCATCTAGCTGAACACCAGTTTGTTTTCCTGATTGATTTCGAATTTCTATCAAACAAGCATACCATGAATTAAAAAGACTTACAGAAGAATTGAATTCTTTAAATCTTTCATTAAACAAAGAAATGCATACTTCAAAATTTGTATCGTTTCTTGAAAATTGAAAGTCATGAATAAGTATCTGTTCGAATACATTTATGTTTACATACAAATTTTCTATAGAGTAGCAAGGAGTTTCAAAAATTATATCTCTATTGTTTTGCAGAGGATTGTTAAAATCTCTGTCAATAAAGAAGGCTTTAGAGTATTTGTTGTACACATCTTGCTTTGATATGAGTTCAAACACTCTTAAGACTTTATCTCTTCCACCACAATTAATAGGGAATATTGTCTCTGTAAAGCTTTTTATACGTGGAACATAGTAAGGATTATCTTTCCCTTCAAAGAAACAAAACAAATGGTTACTGTACGCTTTTGTTGAAAGAGCAAATTCTTGGAATGCAACTGTAGCTTTATCCTTACTCTGCCTTAATTGTTGAATATATGAACTCATTACTTTAATACCTTAGTTTAATTCGCCGTGTTTAAAAGTTTCAGCAGAGCCGCTAACATATTCACTTAATCCAACAGCATATTGGTCTAATTCATTATCGAAAATGAAAGGGGAATGTGTGACAGCAAGCAAAAAGTCACATTTCTTAGAATCTAAAATATCAGGCAATAATTGTTTTTGCCAAATCATACTCAATGATAATTCGGGCTCATCAAATAAAACTATAAACCTCTTATCTTTTTCTGAGAGATATACTTTGGAAAATATTGAAACAATTTGCTTTTCACCAGAGGATAGTTTACTAAGTTTTATTTCATCTCCTGTAAAATGTGATTTTATAAAAATTTTAATAGCACTTTCATCGTAAAAGACTTCTTTATTGATAAGATACTTGTTACAAACATCCCTAAATACTTTTACAGAGTTATCTAATTCTTTTTGCTTTTCATATATGTCAATCAATTTTTGTAATAAATAGCCGTGTAATTGGTTTTTATACTCTTTTTTGATGATGATATTTTTCACAGAGTCTTTTTGAGTTTGAGGTAGTAAATTTCCAACCCTTGAAAGGATAATGTCAATATCTTCTTCATTGATTTTGTCAAATAGATTATTTCGAGGTTGCTCATCTTCAATTACAACATTTAAAATGTCTTTTGTAAACTGAGCTAATCCCTCCTTTAGTTGCTTATCAATTGTGTTTTGTATAAAATTAAATCGTCTTTGAACATCATCCATTCCAAACTGGATTAACGTTTTGTCTTCATCGAAGTTAATATTATCTTCATCGTAGCCTAAGCTATGTAAATCTTCTTCAACCCTTCTATAAGTAGGGAAATACATAATGTCATAACCTCTGATTGCATCATTAATTATGCTTTCACAGTTTTTTATTTGATGATTAAATATATTAGAATTGTTTGATTCTAATTTATCAAATATCCTAAAAATTCTATGCAATGGATACTTTCGATACTTACTATAACTGTAGTTAGTGTCTAATTCTCTTTCAAACTGAAATCGATTTCCCTTAAGTTGAATATATTTATTTTTAAGAAATTCAAAATGCGAATAACCAAATTCCTCAATAAAATCTTGAATGGATGGGTCACTAAATGCTTCCTTCACCAATTCATCAATTTGACTCTTTGAAATCTGTATAGTTTCCTTTTCTAATTCAACGAGTATTTTATCAAAATTAAACTCTCCAAGTCTAAAGAAATTTCTTTCAAGTGTGTAATAAAAAAGATTTAATACTTGAGTTTTACCAAGACCATTTTCCCCAATTAAAATTTTGATACCGTCTTTAAATGGTATTGTTACATCATTTGTCCCAAAAAGACCAAGAACAGTAAAACTCTTAATATTATTTAGATTCATTTTATTTCAATGTTACAATTCAATTTCCAAAGATACAATTTTCTTTCTTTGTTTTTGACAGTAGCATGTTTTATAATCTCGCACATCACTCAAATATACGCAATAAAATAACTTGCGTATATTTTTTTGCTAAAAATATTTTTTGTTTATAATGTTTTTATTCTCAATACTATATAAAAGATATGTTTTTGCGTATTCTGAATATCCTTGCAATTTATAATTTGCGTATTTTTCATTAAAATACTTAAAATACGCAATAAAATATAATCTGTAGTTAGCTACATTTAGTATTGTAGTGGCTGCATGGTGGTCTGTAGTTATCTACATATGGTATTGTAGCTGCTACATGGTAGTCTGTAGTTATCTACATATGGTATTGTAGCTGCTACATGGTAGTCTGTAGTCATCTACATATAGTGTTGTAGCTGCTACATGGTAGTCTGTAGTCATCTACATATAGTGTTGTAGCTGCTACATGGTGGTCTGTAGTTATCTACATATAGTGTTGTAGTTGCTACATGGTAGTCTGTAGTCATCTACATATGGTATTGTAGTTGCTACATGTTGGTCTGTAGTTATCTACATACAGTGTTGTAGTTGCTACATGTTGGTCTGTAGTTATCTACATATGGTATTGCAGTTGCTACATGTTGGTCTGTAGTTATCTACATATGGTATTGCAGTTGCTACATGGTAGTCTGTAGTTATCTACATACAGTGTTGTAGACTCCTGCAAGTACCATTGTAGTAACTTCATATAGTGTTGCAATTTCCTGTAAGGAGATATTTCGCTACACTGCGTTTCGCTCAATATGACGGCGTTATACTTCCTTGCTATGATGATTTTTACTTTGTTTGTTTTGATACGAAAAATACCAAATTAGCAATTTATTTTTATTGCCAACCACCACCAAGTGCTTTGTATAAATTGGCTTTGGCTGTAAGTATGGCTAGTTGTATATCTATTAATGATAGTTCTGCATTGAGTTCATTATTTTTTGCTGTTAGTACTGATAGATAATCTACAAATCCTTGTTTTTGTAATTCCTCAGAATAGTCTATAGCTAAGAATAATGCTTCTTTCTCCTGCTCTTTTAGTTTTAATTTATTGGCATTGGTGTTTAGCGTACTGATTTCATTGGCTACTTCTGAGTATGCTGTAATAATCTTCTCTTTAAAATCAATCAAAGCAATTTCTTGTTTGGCAATATTCACTTCTTTCTGCGTTTTTAATCGTCGTAAATTAAATAGCGGTTGGGTAATGCTTCCTGCAATATTGGCAAATAAAGAATGAATATTAAATAAGTTAGCAAAATTCATACTGTTTAATCCACCACTTCCACTTATTCCAATAGTTGGATAGAAACTAGCTCTGGCAAAATTAACCATTTCAAATGCATTGATTAGAATTTGTTCTGCTGCATTAATATCTGTTCTATTGGCTAGTAATTGCGTAGGGAAACCTGTTTGCCACGCTTTACTAGGTATAATGTCTGTGTTTAATGGACTTCTTTTAATGTCTTCTGGTGCTTTTCCAATTAAAACACTTAGTGTGTTTTCTGTAATGGCAATTTGATTTTTTACATCTTCTAGCAATGCTTGTGCATTATACAACAATGCTTCATTTTGCTTTACAGCAACTTCTGTTACGCTACCTGCTTCTTTCAATGCTTTGATAGTAGTAATTCCTTCTTCTCTATTTTTTATTGTAGCGTTTAATATTTCAATCTTAGCATCTAACGATTGTAGCAAAAAATAGTAATTGGCAATAGCATTAACCATTGCCGACTGTATAAATTGTTGTTGATATATGGTTTGATTATAACTTGCTTGTGCTGCTTTTTTCTGACTTCTCAATTTTCCCCAAACATCTAATTCCCAATTGAATGATGGTCCAATAGAAATATCTGTAACTGCTTGGCTTGCAGGAATATTTCTTCCTTGAAAAGTAGTATTCGATGGCTTGCTTACACTACCACTTAATCCTAAATTTACTGTTGGATAAAACTGTACATTGGCTTGTTTATACAATGCATTGGCTATTTTTAAAGATTGTTCTGCTCTTTGAACATCAAAATTATTAGCAAAAGCAGTATCTATAAGATTGACTAGCAATGCATCATTAAAATAAGTTCTCCAATTTATATTAGCAATAGTAGCAGAATCTTGAGTGCTATGATTTCTATAATTATCTATTGTAGGTACACTTGGTCTTGAATATTTTTTAGTGATGCTACAAGAAGACAGTAATAATAGGATAAGTATATATGCTATTTTTTTCGACATAATTTAATTTTTACTATCTATAGTTAATGGTTTAATTTTTTCTTGTATGGATTGAAATACGACAAACAATACTGGTATTATCATTACACCTAATATAGTACCTATGAGCAAACCAAATGCTGCTCCAGTTGCCAACGAGTGATTTCCATTAGCACCAACACCGCTTGATAAGACCAATGGCATTAATCCTACAATAAAAGCAAAAGAGGTCATTAATATTGGTCGCAATCTTGCTTTAGCTCCTAATATAGCAGCATCTATAATAGAATTGCCTCTATGTCTTTCTTGCAAAGCAAACTCTACAATTAGAATAGCATTTTTTGCAAGCAAACCAATGAGCATAATTAATGCAATTTGGAAATAGATGTTAATTTCTAATCCTGCAATTTTTTGCGACATATACGCTCCCATAATTCCTAATGGCAATGAGAAAATAATGGCAAATGGCAATACAAAACTTTCGTACTGAGCCGATAAAATCAAAAACACAAAAATAATAGTGATTAACAATATCATAGTTGTTTGAGAACCAGCACTCATTTCTTCTCTAGTTAAACCAGAATAGTCGATGCCAAAACCTTGTGGTAGTGTTTGAGCAGCTACTTCTTCTACAGCTTTAATGGCATCACCAGAACTAAATCCTTGGTTTGGTGCACCACTTAAGGAAGCTGAGTTGTATAAATTAAATCTAGAAATAGATTGAGGACCAGATACTTTCTTCAACTCTACAAATTGAGAAATAGGAATCATTTGTCCTTGTGCATTTCTAACCGAAATTCCGTTTAAACTTTGTTCATCATTTCTTGATTCGGCATTGGCTTGAAGCATTACTCTAAATTGCTTACCATATTTTATGAAATCGGCAACATACTGACCACCAATATAACCGTTTAATGCACTAAAAATATCAGATGGAGAAACACCTTTTAATTTAGCTAAAGGCATATTAATTTCTAACTCGTATTGTGGATAGTTGGTATTTAATGGACTTTGAACATATTGTATTTCTGGTCTTTGCATTAAAGCACCAATAAACTGATTTTTTACATTGTTTAAATTAGCAATGCTACCACCAGTTTTATCTAGTAGTTCAGCGTTAAATCCAGAACTAATACTAAAACCTGGCACACTTGGTGGACCAAAAAATACAATTTTGGCATCAGGAATGGTAGCAGCTATGCCAAACATTTTTCCTGTAATGGCTTCTATAGATAAATCTTTAGCAGTTCTTTCTTCCCAATCTTTTAATTTAATAAATGCTAAACCGCCATTATTGCCATTTCCACCAAAGAAACTTCTACCAGCAATATAAGTCATTCTTTCTATACCATCTAGTGTGTTTATTTTTTCATTTAACGATTTCAATACTGCAAAAGTTCTATCTAAAGAGCTTCCTGGAGGTAGTTCAATATTGGCAAAGATAATTTTTCTGTCTTCGTTTGGTACAAAACCCGTTGGCGTGGTATTACTTGCATACCAAATACCTATGCCTGATAATACTAAAACAAGTACTGCAATCCATTTTCTACCAATAATAAAGCCAACAACTTTAGCATATCGCTGTGTCATATTATTAAAAGAACGATTAAAAGCATCATAAAATCGTTGTACAAAACTTTTCTTTTTTTCTTCGTTGCTATGTGGTTTTAAAAATAAAGCACATAACATTGGACTTAGCGTTAATGCATTAACTGCCGAAATAATAATAGATACTGCCAATGTGATACCAAATTGCTTATAGAAAACGCCAGAAGGTCCTGGTGTAAAAGTTACAGGAATAAATACTGCTGCCATTACCAATGTAATAGAAATAATAGCTGTAGTAATGCCACTCATAGCATCTGTAGTAATTTTTTTTATGTCTTTTTCGTGTGTAGTTTCCATTTTGGCATGTACTGCTTCTACAACTACAATGGCATCATCTACCACAATACCAATAGCTAAAATCATAGCGAAAAGTGTTAGTAAGTTGATAGAAAAACCAAAGGCATTTAAAAAGAAAAAGGTACCTATGATAGAGACTGGAACAGCTATTGCAGGAATAAGTGTAGAACGAAAATCTTGCAAGAAAATAAATACGACTATAAATACAAGTATAAATGCTTCGAATAAAGTTTCTAACACTTTTTCCATAGACGCAGATAAAAACTCGTTGGTATTATAGTTAATAGTATATTCTATTCCATCAGGAAAAGATTTTTTAGCATCTGCCAAATAAGCTTCTATATTTTTGATAATGGTTTGTGCATTAGAACCTGCTGTTTGAAAAACACCTAATGAAAGTGTAGGCATACCATTAGTTTCACCTTTTGACGAATAAGAAAATGCAGACAACTCAATATCAGCCACATCAGATAATCGTAGTATTTGTCCACCTTGTGATGCTTTAATAACGATATCTTTATACTGTTGTACTTCATTGTATTTTCCACTATATTTTATTACATATTGAAATGCTTCTCCATTATTTTGTCCAAGCTGTCCTGGTGCTACTTGTGCACTTTGTTCATTAATTGCTCTAATTACATCATTCGGTACTAAATTGAATCCTGCCAGTTTTTGTGGATCTAACCAAATACGCATAGCATAATCTTTAGCACCAAAAACACTAGCACCACCAACACCGTTAATTCTTTTTATACCTGGAATTACATTAATATTGATATAGTTTTGAATAAAAACATCATCGTAAGCTTTATTTTTAGAATAAAACGACATGTACATCAACGCACTCGTTTGTTGTTTTGATGTTACTACACCAGAACGCGTAACATCTGCTGGCAATAAAGGTGTTGCTCTTGCTACTCTGTTTTGCACATTTACCGCAGCAATATCTGGATCTACACCTTGTTCAAAATAAACTGTAATACTAGCACCACCACTATTGTCTGCTGTAGAAGTAATATAAGTCATTCCTTCTACACCATTCACTTGTTCTTCTATTGGAATAATAACACTTTCTAATACAGTTTGAGCATCTGCACCATTATAATTAGCACTAATCATAATAGTTGGCGGAGCAATATCAGGATATTGTGTAATTGGTAAGCTATTAATTCCAATAATACCTAGCAACACGACTACTATAGATATTACGGAAGAAAGTACAGGTCTATTGATAAAAGTTTTAATCATTATTCTACTACTTTAATATTGGTAATGGAATCTATATTTACCAAATTAGGTTTTACTTTCATGCCATTTCTTAAGCTAGCCACTCCAGAAGCTATCACTGTATCATTTAAAGATAAACCACTTTCAATAATTGCTAAGTTGTTTACTCTATCTGAAAGCGTTACAATAACATTGACTACACTATCTCCTTGCAATTTATAAGTATATACAAAACCTTGTTGTTCGTAAGTAGCTGATTCTGGAATAACCAAAACATCTTTAAATATTCTTGGAATCATAATTTTAGCAGTACTACCATTGCTTAGTAAGCCATTGTTTTTAAAACTTGCTCTAAACTGTATTGTTCCTGTATTAGGATCAATTTGTCCTGTAGATGTTTCAATCTTTCCTTTAATTGGATAAATACTATTGTCTGCTAGTTGTAAGCTTACATCACCCAAATTTTTAAGTTTATCATCAATAGTTTTTCCTGGATAATTTTGAAAGAAGTAAATGAATTGCTTTTCATTCAAAGTAAAATAAGCATATACATCGCCAGATTGAGAGATATTCGTTAATGGCATTTGATCTTGTGGACTTACCAAAGCACCTTCTCTAAAATTAATTTTTCCTACAATACCATTAATTGGACTAGTGATATTGGCAAAGTTGATATTGGCAACAGTACCTTTATAACTAGCTTGAGCTACTTGGTACGCTGCCTTAGCTTGAGATAATTGTCCTTGTGCTTGAGCCAACTTAGCTTTAGCTGTTTCTAACTGAACATTGCTAATGATATTTTTTTGTACTAGTGGAATTAGTCTATCTACTTCTACCTGAGCTGCTTGAACTTGAGCTTCTGCTGCTTTAATATTAGCATTAGCTGCTTCAATTTGAGCTTTGCCAGCACTAGCACTTTGATTTTGAACATTGGTTTCTAGTTGAAAGAGTAGCTGCCCTTTTTTAACGACATCGCCTTCATCTACCAAAACTTTTTTAATGTAACCTGATATTTTTGCTCTAACTGCATTGTTGTTTTTTCCTTCAATATCAGCAGGATAAATATAAAAGCTTTCTACGGTTCTTTGATCTACAGCAACCGCAGGTAAATTTGGTACCATAGCTGGTGGTTGACTTGCTTTTCTTTTACAAGCTATCATTGATATTAATACTACCAATACCAATAAATTAGAAAAATATTTCATTTAATTAACTTTATTAAGTACAAAAAGATTACCTCAAGCGTGCAAAGTTATTGATATTGAATCTAAATAGCAACTATTCATGTTTTAATAATGAATTGGTAAGGAAAAATAGACTTGTTTGATTTAAATACATTTAATATTATTGATACTTGCAACACCTAAAATATCTGTATTTTTATAGCAGTGAAAAAAATAATTACCAAGATACTTTTTACATGGCTTAAACTACTCTCCTATTTGCCATTATCTATTTTGTATATTTTGGCAAGCGTAATCCAGTTTTTTGTACAACACATTTTACATTATAGACAAACGGTCATCAATACCAATTTGGCTTATGCACTTCCTTACAAATCATCATTAGAAGTCAATAAAATTAGAAGAAAATACTACCATCATTTATCGTGCATTGTTGTAGAAATAATAAAATATATAAGTATATCCAAAAACAGTATTGATAAAAGAATTAGTTTAACTCATCAAGCCAAACAATTGTTATTTGATTTAAGGAATGAGCAAGTACCTTTATTTGTATTGTTAGGTCATTTTGGTAATTGGGAATGGGCAAGTTATTTAGCAGCAAATGCTACCAATAAAAAAGCTTATGCACTATATGCTCCTAGCAATAACATTACTTTTGATAATGAAATGAAAAAAATTAGAGAGCGACTAGGTTTGCATACTATTCTAAATTCAGACATTAAAAAAATTATTGAGGTTTGTCAACAAAATAATTTAATTGCCATACTTGCTGATCAAACTCCTGTTGATACAGACAAAGCTTATTGGACTAATTTTTTAGGCATCAAAACACCATTTCATCAAGCATATGCCAATATTGCTCACAAGCAAAATGCTATTGTATTGTATGCGTCTATTCATAAAATTGACAAAGGATATTACGAAGTCGATTTAAAAACAATTGCTATACCAAATCAACCAGTAGCTAATAAAGAAGACATTGTAGAACAATTCGTACGATTTTTAGAAAGCGATATTATTAACAAACCACAGCTTTGGTTATGGAGTCATAGACGATGGAAAAGAGCTGGAATTAAATATTAAACATGAATTTTGAATTTAATAATACTTATACTTTTAATAATAATATAGTAGAGCTACTTCCATTAACAGCAATCAATAAAAATTTATTAAAGGAAATTGCCTTACAAAATCCCAATATTACAAAGTACTCACCTATTATTTTTAATGATGAAACTTCTATAGACAATTATTTATCTGATGCATTTTTAAATTATAACAAAGCAATACGATATCCATTTATTATTTTAGATAAAATAAATAATAAAGTAGTTGGAACTACTAGTATTTGTAATGTATCTAACAAAGACAAGCGATTAGAAATTGGTTTTACTTGGTTGGCAAAAACAGCACAAGGAACTGCTATTAATAAAAATGTAAAATTTCTATTGTTGTGTTTTGCTTTTGAAACACTACAATTTGAAAGAGTAGAATTAAAAACCGATGAAAGAAATCTGCAATCGAGAAAAGCTATTTTGAAACTAGGTGCAACAGAAGAAGGCACTTTAAGAAGTCATACTTTAATGTACGATGGTTATAGAAGAAATACAGTCTATTATAGTATTTTAAAAGATGAATGGCAACAAATTAAATCAACTATTTTTAGTGATTGTTATTCAAATCAATAATTTATTTACATATTAATACATTGTATAAAAACATTATTGTGCTGGAAATGTTTTTGTTTTTATCTGCGTTTTATCATTCTTTAGCTTCTCAAGTGTTAAAAAATTTATTTTTCCATCTGAAACATAATTTGAATTTATAAAATAGACATTCAATTTATATACATAGTCATCAGACATCTTTAAAAAAGACTCAATAACAATAAACATGTCCTGCTCTATCACCTCATATTCATTAGGATATCCATATTTTTTTATACTTTTTCTTATATTATTAAATTCATTATATAAATTTTCTTTATCTTCTTTGTTTTCGGCACTAAACAGACTATATGCAATGTTATATTTATTTCTATCTACTAATCTTAATAAATCTTTAGTGTTTTCTATATAATCAGAGGATTGGCTTCTAACACAGGAAGTACCAAATAGTAATATTATAGATATTGCTACTATAACCTTATATTCCATTTTAAATTTGTTTTACTATTTATCAAATATATAAATAAATACAAGAATACATAGTCATATTTTTGTTAAAAAGTAGTTTTAAAACAACAAATTAAATCAACTATTTTTAGTGATTGCTATTCAAATCAATAATTTCAAAACTAATTAATTGTGGTGTTTTGTTCAATAAATTATACGACATATTAATTTGAATACTATCACAATCCATATAATATTGATATATAAATATAGCAACATTGCCATCTTCTTTATCTTCAATTAATTTTTCAGTATAACTATGTGTTGCTCTATTATTCCAATCGCAGTTCTGCATAATAGTTCCTATAATAATTTGCATTTGCTCTTTATTAAAATAAGGCGTTTCAAAGTAACTTAATGCACTCGGTTGATTCATGTTTTGTAGCAACTCATTAGCACTTTTCTTTGCCAAATTAAATCGTTTTTGTGCTGAGTTACAAGCACTCAACAACATGGTAGCAGTCATTATCCAAAGTATTTTTTTCATGATATCTTCACACAAAATAAGCTAAAAATCTCATTCAATACTAAGAATATTCTATTTTACAATTTGACCTACAATAAATTTAGAGAGAACAAATAAAAAAGCGTAAAGAAAATATTGCTGTTTGAGCAGAGCGAGTTTCAAGATTTTTAGCTTTTTTATGTAGTTCGAGCGTTAAGAATTTATTGTAGTCTTGACTTTTTGTAACTTTTGTGTCAAGACAAAAGTTAATCAATTATAACTATAGGTTAAATTAAAAAAATACACTAATTTCAAGCCAATAATGAACAAAAATATTGCCATAGTTATTTTAAATTATAATGGGAAACAGCACTTGCAACAATTTTTGCCTTCTGTAATACAGCACTCTAAGTTAGCTAATTGCAAAATCATTGTAGCAGATAATGCTTCTACTGATGATAGTACTCAATACTTACAAGAAAATTTTGCTAATCAAATTGAACTCATTGTTTTAGATAAAAATTATGGATTTGCAGAAGGTTATAATCGTGCATTACAACAAATTAAAAGTGATTATTACATATTATTAAATTCCGATGTTGAAGTAACTGCAAATTGGATTTCACCAGTAATTGATTATATAGAGCAAGATGATTTAATGGTAGCTGCTCAACCAAAATTACTGGCGTATCACAATAAAAAAGAGTTTGAATATGCTGGTGCTGCTGGTGGTTTTATCGATAAATATGGTTATCCGTTTTGTAGAGGAAGAATTTTTAATACTTGTGAAGTCGAAAATGGACAGTACAATCAAAATTCAGAAATTTTTTGGGCAAGTGGTGCTTGCTTGTTTATTAAAGCAGATGCATTTCATTTGGTAGGTGGTTTTGATGGCGATTTTTTTGCACACATGGAAGAAATTGATTTGTGTTGGCGACTAAAAAATTTAGGTTATAAAATTGGCTATTGTGCTAACAGTACTGTTTTTCATGTTGGAGGTGGAACTTTGCACAAATCTAATCCTAAAAAAACATATTTGAATTTTAGAAACAATAGAGCTTTGCTACGAAAAAATTTAAGTGGAATAGAATTGTCTGGAATCTATAAAATGCGAAATCGTTTAGATAAAATTGCTTGGTTAAAAAGTTTGCTTACCAATAAAGATGAAAGCAAAGCTATAAAAAAAGCACTAGCAGATTATAATGATATGATTGATGATTTGAATAATAAGAAAATTGCATTTCAGAAAATACAACAACAAAATGCAGTAGCACAACCAAATAAACATGGAATATATAATAGTAGTATCGTAGTAGATTATTACATCAAACAAAAGAAATTATTTAGTCAGTTAAATTTTAATATATAATGAATATTTTTATAATTGGAGCATCTGGATTAGTTGGTGGAAATTGCTATCATTACTTTAAAGAAAAAAAGGAAAATGTTATAGGAACACATTTTAGTTATGAAACACCTTATACTGTCGCTTTCAATACACTTGATATCAATAATGAAAATAATTTTAATATATACGATTTTAAACCTGATGTAATTATACATTGTGGTGCATTAACACATGTTGATTATTGTGAACAAAATGAAGTTGAAAGCTATGAGAAAACAGTTACTGCTACAAAAAATATTGTCGATTTAGCTGAGCAATTAAATGCAACTTTAGTTTTTATTTCTACCGATTATATTTTTGATGGACATGATGGACCTTACGATGAACAAGCAAAACCAAATCCAATTAGTATTTATGGTAGTCATAAATTAGAAGCAGAAGAATTAGTTTTAAATTCAACTGTTAATACTATTGTACTACGAATTACTAATGTTTATGGTGATGAAATTCGTGGTAAAAATTTTGTAGCCAGAATTTTTGACCAAGCCATTAATCAACAAAAATTGACTTTAAAATTACCAACCGACCAATTTGCTACGCCAATTAATGCACACGATATTGCTAAAGCGATGTACTTGTTATTAGACAATAAACATTATGGAATTTATAATATTTCAAGTACCGATTATATGAACAGAGTACAGTTGGCATTACGCATTTTAAGCTACTTTCCTACTGCACAATACGATTTATTGCCTATGACAACAAATGAATTAAATCCACCAGCACAAAGACCATTACAAGGTGGTTTGAAAAACAAAAAGTTTATGGACTTATTTCCTGATTTTGTTTTTAGTACTATTGATGAATATATATCTAATAAATTAAAATAATTTGTGATGTTGGAAGTTTCCTTCCGACATTTTATAATTCTTTTCAACAGTTTTTCTTGTCTAGAGGAAACTCCAGACAACACAATAAATAAATGCGTATTTTTAGAAAAAAATACCAATGAACAACATAACTGATTTATTTTTTAATGAAGAACACAAATTATTTCGTCAAACACTTAGAGCTTTTTTAGATAAAACAGTTGTTCCTAATATCGACCAATGGGAAAACGATGGAATGCTACCTGAATATATTTGGAAAGAATTTGGTGAAATGGGTTATTTTGGTTTAACTCAAGAAGAAAATTATGGTGGTTCTAATCTCGATTTCTGGTACGATGTAATATTTATAGAAGAAGTAAGTAAATGTAATTCTGGTGGTTTTGGTGCTAGTATTTCAGCACATCCATACTTAACACTATCACATTTAAAACATGAAGGAAGTGATTATATCAAAAATAAATATTTGAAAGAAGGTATTGCAGGAAACTTACATGGTGCTTTAGCAATTACCGAACCTTTTGCTGGAAGTGATGTTGCTAACATTAAAACAACTGCAAAAGAAAATGATGAGCACTTTGAAATTAATGGTTCTAAATGTTTTATTACCAATGGTATTAGTGCAGACTACTACATTGTTGCTTGTAAAACTAATATTGATGCTGGTGCTGGCGGAATTTCTATGCTAGTTGTTGATACAAACACTAAAGGAATTAGTACTAATCAATTAAAAAAGTTAGGTTGGAAAGCATCTGACACAGCAGAGATTGCATTTGACCAAGTTATAGTACCTAAAGAAAATTTGTTAGGCAAACTCAATCATGGTTTTTATTATATTATGCAACGATTTGAGTTAGAGCGACTCATGTTAGCTTTGGGTGCCATTGCTTCTTCTGAGTTAGCTATTCAACAAACACTACAATACATGAGCGAACGAAAAGCATTTGGCAAACCAATTAATAAGTTTCAAGTACTACGACATGATATGGCGAAGCTAATGAGCGAATTAGAAAGTGTAAAAACCTATACTTATTTTGTTTGTAAACAGTATAACGAAAAGAAATATTGCGTTAAAGAAGCATCGATGGCAAAATATTTAGCAACTGAATTGAGTGATAAAATTGCCTATCATTGCTTGCAAAAATTTGGTGGTTATGGTTTTATGGAAGATTATCCACTAGCACGATTTTTTAGAGATTCTCGGCTTGGAACAATTGGTGGTGGCACATCAGAAATTATGTTAGAAATTATAAGTAAACTTACTATTGATAATATTCAGTACAATAAAACAAAATAAAAGTACTATGATTTATAAATTCATCTAAGTCATTTACAACTTCAATTTTTTAATTATATTTTCAGGAAATATTAATTTAAACACTTCTTTTGTTTCTGGTTTCGCTTCTACAAATTTCCAATGATTGTAATCTGGTTTCCAAATAGCAACCATAGTATTATTTAATAAAATAGAATAAGTTTTTGTAGTTGCATCATAAACTACATTTTCTTTTCCATATTTACTTTTATAAATATTGGTAATCGTTCCATTCTCATCTTCAAAGTCAGCTTCTAAAAAAGTAAGTTTAAGTAAATAACTATAATTTAATTTAGCATACTTTGCACCATCATACGAAATTACTTTTTCAATACTAGTAATTTTACTATCTAAAAATGTTGTTTTTACAGTCGTATCATCGTAAATATCTTTAATTGCCATTTGTATCGTAGCTTTAGGAAACACATTAAACAACTCTGGATACAAATACTCATCAACACTTTCAATCTTATCAATTACATTAAAATAAGCATTAAAGTCTTTAGTTAAACCAATTTGCTCTTCATTTCCAGCCAATAAAGTTCCAAAACAAATACTAATAGTTATAAAAATCAAATTTCTCATTATCTCAAATGTAAATAGAAAAACGCATAAAAGTAAATTTTGTATTTTTACGAAAAAAAAGATGGCGAATATCGATTCATTTAAAGAAGAAATTAATCAAGGATATACTTTTAAAGGAAATAGTTTTGTATTAGGTGGTGCTATGTTAGACAAGCAATCAGTTGCCAATACACCAATTAAAGTGCCTTTAAAATCGTTAAATAGACACGGACTTATTGCTGGTGCTACAGGTACTGGAAAAACAAAATCGGTGCAATTATTTTCTGAAAAATTATCAGAGAATGGTATTTCGGTTTTGATGATGGATATTAAAGGCGATTTTTCTGGTATTGCTGCTGAAGGTACATCTAATCCAAAAATTGAAGAAAGAAAAAATGCCATTGGTATCGATTGGAAAGCGACTAAATATCCTACGGAAGTCTTTTCTATTTCGCAGCAAGATGGCGTGCGACTAAGAGCTACTGTTGCAGAATTTGGTCCAATTCTAATTTCTAAAATTTTAGATTTGAACGACACACAACAAGGCGTTATTGCTACATTGTTTAAGTATTGCGATGATGCACATTTACCTTTATTAGATTTAGAAGACTTTAAAAAAGTACTACAATTTGCATCTACAGAAGGAAAAGAGGAATTAGAAAAAGAATACGGTGCTGTTAGTCCAGCTACATTTGGAACAATACTTAGAAAAGTAGTAGAGTTAGAACAACAAGGTGCTAATATTTTCTTTGGCGAAACTTCTTTTGATGTAAATGATTTGCTACGAAAAGACAGCAATGGTTATGGTTACATTAATGTAATTCGATTAACTGATATTCAAGACAAACCTAAATTGTTCTCTACTTTTATGTTGAGTTTACTAGCAGAAATTTATGAGAAGTTTCCTGAAAAAGGCGACCAAGAAAAACCAGATCTAGTCATTTTTATTGATGAAGCTCATTTGGTTTTTCAAGAAGCATCTAAAGCATTAAACGAACAGATAGAAACCATTGTAAAATTAATTCGTTCTAAAGGCGTAGGCGTATTTTTCTGCACACAAAATCCTAATGATATTCCCAACGATGTATTAGGACAGTTAGGTATGAAAATTCAACATGCTCTAAGAGCATTTACTGCAAAAGATAGAAAAGCAATTAAACTCGTAGCAGAAAATTATCCATATACCGAAAATTACGAAGTAGAAAACATTATTACAGAAATGGGAATTGGTGAAGCACTAGTTACGGTATTAAACGAAAAAGGTATTCCTACACCATTGGTACATACATTAATGGCACCACCACAATCTAGAATGGATGTATTGAGTGATAGCGAACTAAATACGCTCATTAAAAATTCAAATTTGTATAATAAATATAATCAAGTAATTGATAGAGAAAGTGCTTATGAAATGCTAAGCAAAAAAATGTTAGATGCTGAAAAAGACGAAGCTAAAAAAGAAGTAGTAAAAGAACGAAAAACAACTAGTAAAAAAGCAGAGCAATCTACCATTGGTAAAGTATTAAATAGTACCACAGGCAGACAAGTACTTAGAACAGCAACATCTACACTTACAAGAGGTTTATTAGGTATCTTAAAAAATGCAATGAAATAATTTATAGGTTTGTTCGTCATTCCAAAAAAATTGGCAGTATTCCGAAACTTCGGAACGAAGAAATTTGTTTGGAATCTAATATCTTTTTATAATAGATTCCGTATATTTCTCATACTTAAAAATTACAGAATGACAAAAATTAGTTAAAAAAATATGTCTAAAATTATACTACAAAATATAGCCACTTCGCCAAACGATTCTATTGATAAATCGCAAACTCAAGCAACCACAAAAGATATCATCAACGAAATTGAAGACTTACAAGACATTTTAATTGCAGATAGTAGCAAAGCCATTCTAGTTATTTTACAAGGATTAGATGCTTCTGGAAAAGATGGTGTAAGTAAAAATGTATTTGGAAAATTAAATCCACTAGGTTTGCAAATTGCTGGATTTAAAAAGCCAACACCAATAGAAATGGCACACGATTTTTTATGGCGTGTACATCAGCAAGTTCCTGCAAAAGGAAAAATCGGTATTTTTAATCGTTCGCATTACGAAGATGTTTTGATACAAAAAGTGCATCATTGGGTAGATGATGCTACGATTCAAAATAGATATAAACATATTAATCATTTTGAACAATTATTAGAAGATACAAATACCACTGTACTAAAGTTTTACTTGCATACTTCTAGCGAAAATCAGCTAGAGCGACTGACAGAGCGAAAGGAAAATCCAAAGAAAATGTGGAAACACAATGATGGTGATTGGACAGAACGAGAATTTAGAACACAGTATATTGATGCTTACGAAACTGTATTTGAAAAATGTAGCGAAGCAGCTCCTTGGCATATTATTCCTGCTGATAAAAATTGGTACAAAGAATATTTAATTGCAAAAAAAGTGTTAGAAACACTTAAAAATCTAAATTTAAAATATCCAACATTATAAATAAATATATGAGTAAGTTGTGGCAAAAAGACAATCAAGATGAAAATGCACTAAGCAGTTTGGTAGAAGCATTTACTGTTGGACAAGACAAAGAGTTAGATGTAGTATTAGCATCATTTGATGTTTTAGGTTCATTGGCTCATACGCAAATGTTGAGCGAAGTTGGCTTACTAACTACTGATGAAAAAGAAGCATTGCATGAAGCATTAAAAAAAATATATAAACAAACACTAAAAGATAATTTTACTATTGGTGATGGTATTGAAGATATACACAGCGAAGTAGAATTTAGATTAACAGAACAATTGGGCGAGATTGGTAAAAAAATTCATAGTGGTCGTTCAAGAAATGACCAAATACTATTAGATTTAAAACTCTTTGCACGAAATGAATTACTAGAAATAAGCTTGGAATGTTATAGCTTATTCAATCAGTTAATTGAGTTGAGCAATACACACAAAGACAAATTGTTGCCAGGTTATACGCATTTACAATTAGCAATGCCATCAAGTTTTGGCTTGTGGTTTGCTGCCTATGCAGAAAGCTTAGTTGATGATATGCAAATGTTATACACTGCATTTAAAGTAGCCAATAAAAATCCATTAGGTTCTGGTGCTGGCTATGGTAGTTCGTTTCCACTAAATAGAAATCGTACTACAGAATTGCTTGGATTTGAAAGTTTAAATTATAATGTAGTTTACGCACAAATGAACAGAGGAAAACTAGAAAAAACTTGTGCTATTGCTTTGTCAAACATTGCTGCAACACTTAGTAAAATGGCAATGGATTGTTGTTTGTATATGAATCAGAATTTTGGATTTATTAATTTTCCTGATGAATTGACTACTGGTTCTAGCATTATGCCACACAAAAAAAATCCAGATGTTTGGGAACTCATTCGTGCTAAATGCAATAAACTACAAAGTTTACCTAATCAGTTTACATTGATTTTAAACAATTTACCTTCTGGCTATCATAGAGATTTACAAATTATAAAAGAAGATTTTATATATAGTTTTACTACTTTAAAATCGTGTTTACAAATGACACAAGTGATGCTCAACCACATAAAAATTGAAGACAACATTTTAAAAGATACTAAGTATACATTTTTATTTACGGTAGATAGTGTGAACGAATTGGTAAACGAAGGCATGAGTTTTAGAGATGCTTATGTTGCTGTTGGAAAACAAGTAGAAAATGGTTCTTATAAAAAACCAAAAAAACTAAATCATACATTAGAAGGAAGTTTAGGCAATTTGTATAATGATGAAATAAAGTTGCTCATGCAAACAACATTTAAGCAATTTCCAATGCAGCACATCTATCAATCTATAGATGATTTGTTAAAGTAATATTTATTTTAAAATCATTTAATTTATTCAATAGTAATTGATAATAAAATTGTCATTCAAAATTTTGAGTAACGAAAGTTGAATAATCTTAAATTATAAGCAATTAATCACTATTTTCACTTACTTTTTTACAAATACCTGTGTTATCTGTAGGAAATTCTTCAAAATAAATTGCGAATGCGTAATTTTGTAACATGACTGATTTACTAATTATTGGACAAGGTTTAGCAGGAACGATGTTGAGCTATTATGCAGAACAAAACGATATAACTTATCATATTATAGATGAGTACAATCCAAATGCATCTTCTAATATTGCAATAGGAATTGTCAATCCAATTACTGGTAGAAAATTAGTTAAAACTTGGATGATAGACGACTTATTGCCATTTGCTTTTGACACATATCAAACAATAGCTACAAAATATCAACTCGATTTCGTTCAACAAAAAGATATTTATAAAATATTTTCTTCTAGTGATGATATTGAACTTTGGCATCAAAGAAAAGTAGATGTTGATTATCAAAATTACATGGGTGATGTGGTGGAAACAGTGCATCAAAATATAAAAACACCATTTGGTGCTGGCATTATTCAACAATCATTTTGGATAGATGTTGCAAAGCTCACAGCACATTTTAGAAAAACATTATTAGCACAACAAAAATTAAGTCAAGCTACATTTGATGAAAATAAAGCACAGTGGTTAGCCAATGAAAGTTGTTATGTTTATAATGATATAAAATATAAATATATTATTAACTGCCAAGGATATAAAGCAAAAATGACTAACGCTTTTAAAGACTATCCATTTTCAAGTGCAAAAGGTGAATATTTTACTATTTATGCACCAGCATTACAGTTAAATAAAATAATTAATAAAAATATATTTATAGTACCACTAGGAAATGATTTATACAATGTAGGCACTACTTTTGTTTGGAATGATTTAAGTGAAAGTATGACCGAAAATGGAAAAACAGAATTGCTACAAAAATTGCATAAACTTATTCAATGTGAATATACTATTGTAGAAGAAAAAGCAGGCATTCGTCCTACCACAAAAGACAGACGACCATTTGTAGGCAAACACGAATCAATTCCAAATTTATATATTTTAAACGGATTTGGTACTAAAGGTGTTTCACTAGCACCATACTTTGCCAAGCAATTACTAGAAGAAATTATTAACTAAAACTCATTGTTCATTTGGGCGTCATTCTAGAAAAATATTTAATAGAAGAATAGATTCTGTATATTTTTCGTTCTCAAAATTACGGAAGGACGAAGAACACCGTTACAAAAAGACTATTTTTTAACCTGAGTTATGGATTAGAATAGTTTGAATAAACTAGCAATTATTAGAAAAAGAGCGTCTTTACGAGCGAATGAAAGTAGCGAAGTCTACCTGTCGGCAGACAGGTAATCTACTTTATAGCAGTTCATAGTTTGAGATTGCCACAATTTTGTTCGTTCCTCTCAAAATTTCGCAATGACGATTGATTATCAGTTAATTATGCAGAATTTAATCCATAACTCAGGTTTTTTTACTTTATTTTGTACCTGTGATTTAAAACCTAGCATCATCTTTGCCTTCTTCTAAGTATTTCTTTTCTTCTTTTTTCTTAACAAAATTCATAAGAAACTGCTTAAACTTTGGCAATGACTTCATCTTTGGATTTTTGCCTTTATCTTTAAATCTATCGAAATAATATTTTGTAGCTAAAACAGAAAAGGCCGCACAAGTATTATGGTCTAAATGATCACTTAAGTTTTGAAGTACAATATCTTCCTTCCCTTTTTTTGTCATTTCATTATACACATCGATAGAATTGGTGTAATGCACTTCCCTATCGCCTTTGCAAAAACACAATTGCGTTGGTGCTTTCGCTACCCAATTTTTGTCTAAACTATTTTCTTTAAGCCGTTGTTTAAATTCAAAATTCGGATTATTTAAATATTCATCTATATATTTTTGTTTTACAATATCTTTTGGAATTTTAGGTAGTGCTTTATCTAACTCACCATAGGACAAATTTTTATTATTCTCAAAGAATTTTGGCAACAAAGTATCTAATGGAGAACGAAAAATATCATATATATTATCTATATCTAAAACATGGTATGCTTCTTGGTACGAAACCAACAAAAAAGGCAAATAAAATGGTCTTGGATACTCTTGAAACATATATTTTTCTTGCTCACCTACCATATTATAGGCACCAGACATTGGCGAAGTTGCCGTTACCTGAAATCTTGGATCGTTTAATGCTTCTAAATATTTTTGAGCTGCAAAAGACGAATGTCCACCTTGCGAATATCCAGTTAAAAACAACTGACCATCGTATTGTATATTGATTACATCTTTCATTTCATCAAATGCATATAATAAATATATAAATGACATTGCTTCTGACCAAGCATGTTGATACAAGTGTTTTCCTTCACCTTTTCCCAATCCATAATAATCTGGATGTAGTGCAATGTAACCATCTGTTGCAAAACCTAAACAAATACCTTGCTGTGCATTATCATCAGAAATGGTTCTGTCTTTATGAATTTCCGTTCCATGACCATACATCATAATAGGAAATGAATTTGTTTTTTTTACATTTCTAGGAACATAAACTATAGCAGAAGCTTTTCTCATTGTGCTATCAATCCAAGGAACTAAATAAATGACTTCATAAATATCTACATCATTGTTTATTGGCAATACCAATTTTGGAATTTTATGTGCCTTCCAAATAGAATCGATACTAGATTTGGTGTGTTGTTTTACCAACTCGTACGAAACCAAATATTTTTGTTCTGCTTGAGCAATGCCAACAATTAAAAATAAGCATAAGAGTAAATACAATTTTCTAGACATAGGTTTTATTTTGCACGAATATACCTATTTCTAGTTAGTTATAAAAGTGTATATTGGAGTTTCTTTATATAAAATGATTACAAAGATTAAACTAGAAAAATATTATTAAAACAGAACTATAATAAGTACACTATTTCATATAAAAACTTTTATTACTAAATTAGACATTAAACTATATTTCTTTTTTTACTTTATTTCTGTCTACAAAAAATTTAATGATATTAATAAAAATATAAATACCAATTATTTTTGATAAAGACATCCAACCTAATAAAAATGGCATTGGTAAACTCAATACGATAACTGCTAGAAACCACTTATTTTTAAACGGATTTCCTTTTAAACTAAAAAATGGAATTTCACTCACCATTAAAAAAGAAATCAGTAATGTATATACAATTATCACAGATGATTTAAAAACGATTGTTAATGGCAAATGATAAATAAATCCATCTAGCATACCTTTGTGATGATAAAACCAATCTAAATGGTTTACATAAACAGTGTTGAATGACATATACAGTCCTAATACAAATATTGCTGCTGCTGGTGTTGCTACGCCAATAAAATTTTCTGTTTGTCTAGTATCAATATTAAACTTTGCCAATCGCCAACAAGCAGCCATAGCATAAACCAAAGCAATAAAAGCGTATGGTGTTGTAATATTTAAAGGCAACTCATACTGTAATATATTGGCTGTTGTTTCCATTGGTGGCAAAATAGATTTATACGATAACATAGTATATATCATAATAGCTGGTAACACACCAAAGGTTACCATATCAGCTAATGAATCTAATTGTGCTCCAATATCAGATTTTACTTTTAATGCTCGTGCAACAAAACCATCTAAAAAATCGGCTAATAATGCTAAAGCCATTAAAATTGGTACTTTATTATAATCTCCATATAAACAAAAGATGATAGCAGTAATACCACATAATAAATTAAAAATGGTCAACGAATTTGGTATGTGTTTAATCATATATAGTTCAAAATTACTATATCTTGGTCAATAATGCCATCTTATTAAATTAATTATTCAGAATAAAGCTTATTTTTAGACAAAATTTATCTATAGATGAGCATAAATCCAATTAAATCTATCTTAAAATCGTATTTCGATTTGCGTATAGACCAATTGAATGAAACACTTATTGTTAGTAATATTAAACAAGCCAGCGAGTTTAAAGGCACTAACCTTTGGGCTTTAATTGCCGCTATTTTAATTGCTTCTGTTGGTTTAAATATGAATTCTACTGCTGTAATTATTGGTGCTATGTTAATTTCGCCATTAATGGGACCAATTATTGGTATTGGTTATGCACTAGCAACTTTCAACCTAGAGATGTTTAAACAAGCAGCGAAAAACTTCCTCACTTTTGTAATAATAAGTGTAGTTACTGCTAGCATTTATTTTTGGATAAGTCCGTTTAAAGAAATGGGAAGTGAAATAACTGGTCGAACTTTTCCAACTGCTTACGATGTTTTAATTGCTTTTTTTGGTGGTGTAGCAGGTATTGTTGCTTTTACTAGAAAAGAAAAAAGTAATATTATTCCAGGTGTTGCCATTGCTACTGCATTAATGCCTCCACTCTGTGTAGCTGGATTTGGAATTGCCAATTTTAATTTTTCTTGCTTTGCTGGTGCTACTTACTTATTTATTATTAATTGTGTAATGATTGCCTTTGCTACATTTATGGTATCTAAAGTTATTTTTAGAGTACCTAATTTTGTTTATGCTGAAGGAATTAGTAAAAAAAGAATTAATACTATATTTTATTTAATAATACTACTTACAATTATTCCAAGTATTTACATGGGATATACACTAGTACAAAAAACCAAGTTTACCGAAAACACTAAAAACTATGTTGCAGATGAAATTGAAAATAAAAACATTCCTGTACTAAAGTACAATAGTTCTTATACTAAAAACGAAATTGAAGTATTTACTTTGTCTGATATTGATAGTAATGTTCAAAAAATTATAATAGAAAATTCGGAGTTTTATGGTTTAAAAAATCCTAGTATTAAATTCAAATCTGCTAAGGAATATATTGCCCAAAGTTCTGAAAAGGAAACTGCCGATCAACAAAAAATTGTTGCACTACAAGATAGTTTAGTGGCTTATCAGAATTTACAAGCGGCTATTCATAATCAAAATCAAGAAGAAAAAGATATATTAACTGAGCTTCATGCTATTGAACCTAAAGTTAAAGCATTTGGTATTATTGATATGAATTTCGTAGATGCATCAAAAACTCATATTCCACTATTTATTGTTACTGACGATATGATTCCTAAAGAAATGGAAAGTTCAATCAGAAGATATTTAGTGACTAAATTTCCTAATGACTCTATTAGCATCAATTATAAATTGATAAAAAATTATTAAATACATGTTTAAAGTATTAGACAAATATATCATTAAACAATTTTTAGTAACTTTTTTCTTTGCTATATTTTTATTGACATTGATTGCAGTTGTAATAGACATCACTGAGAAAATAGACAACTTAATTAGCAACCAAGCTCCTTTTAAAGCAGTTATTTTTGATTATTACTTTAATTTTATTCCTTGGATTGGATTGCTTCTTGCACCTTTATTTGTATTTATTTCTGTTATTTATTTTACTTCACGATTAACAGCCAATACCGAAGTCATATGTATACTAAACGGTGGTATTAGTTTTTATAGATTATTGTTGCCTTATTTATTTACTGCTTGTGCTTTAGCTCTTTTCTTTGGATACTACAATCACAACATCTTACCTAAACAAAATGCAGCTAGAATTCAATTTGAAGAAACCTATTCTACCAAAAAAGATGATAAAACTTATAGGCAGAATTATCATTTTCAACTAAGCAATGACACTTTTTTTTATGCTCAATTCTATACAGAAAATACCAATAATGCAAGTAACATTACACTAGAAGTAATTGACAGCAATACGGTTAAATATCGGTTAGAAGCACAAAATTGTCAATACGATTCTATTAGTAATAAATGGAAAATCAAACACTATAAAATTAGAAAATACGATTCGCCAAAAGACAGCTTAACGACTGGTGTAGATACTACGATGTACTTACCTATTCAAGCAGAAGATTTTATACTAGAAGTCTACGATACAGAAACAATGACTACCGACAAACTTTCTGAATTTATAGACGACCAAGTTAAAAAAGGTGCAGAAGATGTTTCTTTTTTTGAACTTGAAAAATATAGAAGAACAGCAATTCCTTTTAGTGTTATCATTTTGACTGTAATTGGTGTTGCTATGACTACACACAAAGTACGAAATGGAATGGGCATTTATTTAGTACTTGGCTTACTAATAAGTGGTGCTTATATCATTATACAACAATTTTCATCAGTGTTTGCTACTAAAGGCAATCTCGATCCATTAATTGGTGCATGGATTCCTAATATCATTTTTTCTATAGTCGCAATTATCTTATTAATAAGAGCACCAAAATAATGTGGAATACTTTAATTGTATAAACTAAATCAATACACATTATTTTACTATTTTTCATCTTTTAAAATTATTGAATGGATTTACACAGCATTTTTAGAGGTATTTTGGGCATTATTATTCTACTAGTTATTTTAGTTGGATTTAGCAATAACAGAAAAGCAATTGACTGGAAATTAGTAGCTACTGGTATTGCATTACAAATTATATTTGGTTTGTTAGTAATAAAAGTAGAATATGTAAGAGTATTCTTTGAATTTTTTGCTAATGGTTTTACACAAATCATTAATTGCACCAATGCAGGAACTGATTTCTTATTGCGTTCTTTTGTAAACGGACAAATTGAATCGCCTGTTATTAATTTTGCTTTTAGAATATTACCAACAATTATATTCTTTTCTGCCTTATCTTCTTTATTGTACTACTTAGGCATCTTACAAAAAGTAGTCTATGCTTTTGCTTGGGTGATGAAAAAAACTATGCGACTGTCTGGTCCAGAATCACTGTCTGCTGCTGGAAATATTTTTATGGGACAAACAGAATCGCCACTATTAGTAAAACCTTACATCGCCAATATGACAAAATCGGAATTATTGTGTTTGATGACTGGTGGAATGGCAACTATTGCTGGTGGTGTTTTAGCTGCCTACATTGGATTTTTAGGTGGTTCTAGCAAAGCTGAACAAGTAATCTTTGCTACACATTTGCTAAGTGCTTCGATCATGTCTGCACCTGCTGCTATTGTAGCATCTAAAATATTATTTCCAGAAACTGAATACGGTAGATTGGAACAAGAGTTGCATATTTCTGACCAAAAAAATGGCATTAATGCACTAGAAGCAATTTCTATTGGTACTGGCGATGGTTTACGACTAGCAGTTAATGTTGGTGCTATGCTATTGGTATTTATTGCATTCATCTATTTAGTAAATGTATTTTTAGGATTTGCTGGAAGCTTACATCTTAAAAAATATTATTCATTAAATGAAATGATTAATATGGCAACTGCTGGCAAGTATCCATCATTGAGTTTAGAATATATATTTGGATTACTATTTGCTCCAATTGCTTGGGTATTAGGTACGCCAAGTCATGATATAGTTACCGTAGGAAGATTACTTGGCGAAAAAACTATTATCAACGAGTTTGTAGCATATTCTTCATTAGGAACATTAAAAGCAGAAGGTTTGTTCAATAATCCAAAGTCTGTAATTATAGCGACTTATGCGTTATGTGGATTTTCTAATATTGCTTCGATTGGTATACAAATTGGTGGTATTGGTGCTTTGGCTCCAAACAGAAGAGCCGACTTAGCAGAGCTTGGTGTAAAAGCATTAATTGGTGGTTCTATAGCTTGTTTCTTAACCGCAGCCATAGCTGGCATGTTGTTTTAGATTGAAGAATAGCAATATTCATAGAATTCATTATTTAATATGATTTCTCGACAAAAGACATTTATTATTCAGAATAAGAATTTTAGATAATGCTATTTCGTTTCTGAAATTTTGTACAAGATATCAACAACACTAACAATTAAATTTCTGTTGCATACAAGATAGCTTTGTTAAGTGCTGCTAATTTGTTTTCTACTTCTTGTAATTCGCTCTCAGGTTTTGAGTCTGCTACCACACCAGCACCTGCTTGTAGTGTCAATGTATTGTCTTTGCTCATCAAAGTTCTAATCATAATCGCGTGATTAAAATCACCATTAAATTGTAAATGACCAATAGCTCCACCATAAAAAGTTCTTGCTCTATTTTCATATTGGTCGATAAGTTGCATGGCTTTATATTTTGGAGAACCAGACAAAGTGCCTGCTGGAAAAGTATCTCCAATCATTTTAATTTTATTGGTTTGCTCTGTAATATTGCTACTAACTTTAGACACTAAATGGATGACATGTGAATAATATTGTACTTCTTTATAAACTTCTACGCTTGTATTTTTTCCGCTACGAGATAAATCGTTTCGTGCTAAATCTACCAACATAATATGTTCAGCATTTTCTTTTGGATCATCTGCTAGTTTCTTAGCAAGCTCTGCATCTTGAACATCATTTCCTGTTCTTCTGAAAGTTCCTGCAATTGGATGAATGGTTACTTTGTTATTTTGAATGATAAGTTGTGCTTCTGGAGAAGCTCCCATTAATCGAAAATTATCGTAATCAAAATAAAAACAATAAGGCGATGGATTGATACTTCTTAATGCACGATATATATTAAAATCATCACCTTGATATTGATATTGAAACTGACGAGATAAAACAATTTGAAAGACATCACCTCTGTAGCAACTCTCCTTTCCTTTTTGTACCATGTTTAGGTAATCTTCATCAGTAATATTAGAAGTTTTATTAGTATCTACATTAAAATAATCGAGATGTAATGGACTGTACTTAATCATGCTTTCAATTTCTTCCAATGAAGCATAGTGATTTTGTATTCCTTCGATTGAATTTTTTATAATAAATAATTCTTGATTAAAATGGTTGAATGCAATAATATATTGATAAAAATGATATTGCATATCTGGTATAAGTTGATTTTTATTAATGAATTGAATATCTTCAAAATATTGAACAGCATCGTAAGACATATAACCAAACAATCCATTACTAATACATTTTTCATTTATATTATTATATAAAAATTGTTTTAAATAGTCGTTGATTTGATTAGATAAGCTATTTGGTGTTATGTTTTGTATTTGTTCCTGATTATTAATATACGAAATAAGATTATTATTTTCTACTTTAAATCCTGCAATTGGATGAAAACAGATATAGGAATAATTGTGTTCATCACCATGATAGTCGGAACTTTCTAATAAAATACTATTTTTAAATTTGGCTCTTAATCGCAGATAAATACTTACTGGTGTAAGCATATCGGCTATTGTTTTTTTATATTGCGTAGTTATAGTGTACATTTTACTTTGTTTTGCATTAAAAAAAATGTCCCGACAAAAAATCGGGACAAATATACTATATTGATGATAGATTTATACTGTACCGAAAAAGATTCAGCTTGTCCACCACCAAAATTTGTTTGTTTTAATCATAGTACAATGATAAGTAAAATATTTAGTATTTAGTAGCTTGTTTTTCAATTTTATTTTGCTTTACTTTTCCTGAGATAATTAATGGAATGCCAACAGTTACACCAGCAATAGATTCAAACATTCCTATACTAAAAAATCCAGCTAAACCAATACTACCAATTGGATTTTCCTCTTTGTTTTTATTTATTAAAACTCCACCATAAATCATAGTAGTTACTCCAGTTAGTAAAAGTGTTCCTGTAATAACACCACCACTTATCAATTGTCGTTTGCTTTTAAGTTTTAATTTTTGGTAAGCGGCTGAATTAATTTGTAGTGTATCTTTTTTTAAAGTTAGTTGACAATTAGGTTCATTGGAGAAAGCAAACTGCACAAAATATAATAATAAAAAAAGGATAATAAATTTCATAATATATATTTCAATTTAATACTATTTTATACGACATTAATTCTTTGCCAGATTGTATATTCATAAAGTAAATGCCTTTTGATAAAGTTGCTACATCTATCTTTTGGTTAATACTATTTACTTTATTGTAATTTCTAGTATTTAATATTTTTCCACTAATATCATATAGACTAATATTAAAGTCGGCATACTTATTAGATAATAAATTCAATTCTATTTGTTGATTATTATTGACAAATACTTTTGCATCTTCTACAAATGATATATTATTTTTAATAGCAGTTATTGTAATATTGATTTGCTTAGTGCTGGTGTTTTCACAACCATCTAATGAAGTATTGAGTGTGATGGTGTACTGTCCGTTTCCTGTATATTGATGTGTTGGATTTTGCTCTGTAGAAGTTGTACCATCACCAAAATTCCAACTATACAAATCGTTGCCATTATTTGCTGTAACTGAAACTGAATTATTATTTACATTTTCTGTAAAAGATGCATTGGGTAATGGTTTAACAGTAACATTTACGGTATCGTTTTGTGTAATGCCTTGTACCGAACCTGTTACAATATAATTTGTAGTAGTACTTGGAGAAACAGTAATATTACTTCCTGTTTGACTGTTATTCCATAAATAATTACTTGCTCCTTGTGCTGTAAGTGTTAGTGATTGTCCTTCACAGATTGCAGTATCGTTATTGGTTGTAGTGTTCATGACTACACTCATTGTAGTATTGGTAATAATTGGTGCATTATAATCAAACACTATTGATGCCTTGTTTTGAATATAATCTGCTATTTGCAACGACGATTTTGGTTGAATGGTATAAGACACAAAACCATGACTAAGTGTTTCATTTGTATTGCTATCTACCATATATATATTATTAAACTTAAATTGTATATATTTACCATTGTTTTGTTCAAACGAATAATTGTGTGAAGCAGTAATTGGTTGAATAGTATTCCAATTCAAATTATTATCTAATGTATCATAAATTACAATATTAAAAGCTGTATCATTACCTATGTTTTGAAAATGTATAGTGTATAACAAACTGTATTCGCTATTGCCAATTAATTGTGGATGAATAATAGTATTATCGACTACTTTTTCGTTTGGATCATAAGATGTCGCAATAGTTTCTAATAAACTTGTTTCATTATTGCTTGGCGTAACATCTGTTTGATTATTATTGATATTGGCTATACTCTTAATTACCTGTCCGTTTTGTAATGCAATATCTCCTATAAAATTAATGGTAATTCTTTGTTGATTATACATTGGCAAGTTCGTAATAGTAAAAAACAAAGTATCATTAATAATATTAGTTGGACTTGGACTTGAAGATTGATATGCTACATTTTCTGACAATAACACTTTTAGCACACCATTATACGAAGCAGCACTTTCATTTTGAACAATAGCAGTATAACTATTAGCATTATTAGGTCGTGTTCTGAAATTATTAATTAAAGTAACAGATGCATCATTTACTAAAGCGGTTGGATTTACTTTAAAATTGAAAGTATCACTATTTCCGTAATTATTATACGAAATGTTATAATTAGTTGGTGTAGTACTAAAATTACTAAAGTTAGTAATAGGTTGTAGTGTATAAGTTCCAGTATCTGCATAAAAATGAAATTTGCCTGAGTCTGAAGTAGCAATAATACTTGTAGTATTATTTTTAGCTAATTGTAATTTTATATTATCAATGAATACATCTCCATTGTCTGGTTGATTATTAGTATTAACATCAAAATAAACACGACCAGTAATTTGGTTGATAGTATCTGCTTGCACACCATAAACTGTATTAAATTGTATTACAATAATACTGCTATCACATAAAGGACGAACTGGATTGTTTTGTAGTTCAAATTCATCTAAACATAAAATATCATTATAATCAGCTGGATTTCTTGTACAAGGACAAGCTACATAAATTAAAGTATCTTTGTAGTTGGAGATATCTATAGGCGTATATACCTTATACTCAATCTTATTAGTATATAAAGGCAAAGGTAATATTTCTATTAAATTAATACTTTTTTGAATTTGTTGATTTTGACTGATAGAATATACTCTTTCAAATCTAATTTTATGATCATATGTAAATTCATCATCTTCTACATTATGGAGCATTGGATAATCAAATGAATTTACAAAATAACTTTGTCCTGATTGTAAAGTGCCTCCAAAAACAGAAATTGGATTAATAGCATCAACATATGGCGTAGTAGTTGACCAAGAGAATGGACCAAAGGTTTCGCAAGTTATTGCTGAAGTAAGGTTGTTTTGCAAACAAATTTCAATATCATCTTGCCAATTACCAAATGGTGAAGTGCTACCTATAAAATTGGCATAAATAGAGTGACCGTCAGCATCTATCTCTAACATACCTACACTAGAAGTTGCAGAAGTGATAGTATATAGTGTATCATCATATTCAAAATAACCTCCTAAATAATAAGGTGTAGAAGTATTAGGTGGTACTGGTGGTGTTTGGTATGGTCCTACATAAGTGATTACTGGTGCAGATGTAATAGACGATACATTAATATATATTTTAGCGGAATCACATAAGGTTGGAAAATCAGTTAAATTATTATAATTATCACAATGTGTTAAATCATAACTACCATGATAATAGCTACAAGGACAAACATAGTAAGTTATTGTATCAGTATAACTACTTGTATTTATATTCTTAGGAATATAATTTATATTATTACTTAATTCAAATGAATTATTAATATCATCTGAAATATAAATGTTAGCATGTTCTGTTTCTAAAGTATTATAGTTATTTACATCTCTTTGCAAAACATAATAATATTGACATTGTTTTTCACTACTTCCAAATTTTGTTGGCACATTAATGATGCTATTTTCAGGATATTCCGAAAAGAAATTATCATTTAAACTGACTTCAACAAAATAACTATTGTTAGATACTATATTACCAAAATTTATATTATCATCTGAAGCAATTACGGAAGGTGGAATTAAATATAATTGCATAGATTCATTACAACATTGTTCTTCATTACTCCCATCTATAATACAAATATTAATATTAAAATCTATTAAGTCCCAATTAGGCAAACTTGTAAATTTTACTAGGACAACACCATTTCCATCTATAGATAAAGTTGCATTACTCACACCTAAGCCATCATAAGTCAATTCATTTACTTGTGTATTACCATCATAATTAGATATATAAATTCCTGTTTCTATATCTTTATATAATACATCATAAGGTTTCTCTTGAAGTATATTCGGATAACATTCTAGTGTTTGACCAAATAACACAGAACTAACTAATATCAAAAATAAAGTAAAAAAATGCTTCATTGTTTATAAATATTTTATTGCATAAATATACAAAATACTTATTAAAAGCATTTTTTTTTATAATTATTATAGATTTCATATTTATAAAATAACATACCTAAATCAAGCGTTTTATTTAAAATAATACATAAAATTATGTAAATCCTAAGATTTAACTTGTCAACCTAAAAGTTTGCCATTAATAAACGCCTAAGTTTTGTGTTGTATTTCATGTAAGGAAATTTTTTGTACTGACTCATTTTTGTCTCCTTTGAATCCAATGTTGATTGCGATGACGATTTCGCCTTTTGGGAAAGTATTTGCTCATAAAATATATTTAAATAAATCAAATAAACCACTTTTAGATATATTTATCTAATAAAACTTAGTATGCTAAAAAACTTACTGTGCTGGTGCTGCTGGTGTAGTTGGTGCTGCACTTGGACTTGCAGGTTGTTGTGGTGCTGCTACTGGTGCACTTGCTGCTGCTTGTTCTGTTTGTGTTTTTTCTACTTGTTGGTTGGTTACTTTTGGTAAGAAAATAACACTTGCAATACATAATACAAATAATATAATGGCACTTCCCCAAGTAGATTTTTCTAAAATATCACCTGCTTTTTGAGCTCCAATAATACTGTTGCCTGCACTTCCTCCACCAAAAGCACTTCCCATTCCACCACTTTTTGGATCTTGTATTAGTACAATAAATACTATAAAGATGCAAACCAACACTATTAATATACTTATGAATGTAAACATGTTATTTTAAATTTTGAATTTTTTCAATTTGAGATGCAAAGTAACTACTTTTTTCTGGAAATTTCAATAACAAATTGTTATAAATATTTATTGCTTGTTCATACTTGCCTTGCTTTTCGTAGATTTTCGCTAAAGTTTCGGTCATCATTTCTTGTTTAAAACTAATGCTACTATCTGCTAGTTGTGTTACTTGCTCATCTAATTCTTCTTTAGTGTCGAACTCGCCTTCTTCAAAAACAGTTTGTTGAATTTCTTGTTTGTGTTCAATCATAAACTCGTTTTCAAATACATGCTGATGTTCTATACTCCAACTGCGTTCTTGTTCTTTTAATGTTTGAATTTGTATTCCGCCTTCTAAAATAGCTAACCAATCTACAAAGTTATGTTCTTCTTGTTCGTTAATGGCAACTGTCTTTTCATTATCTTCTATAAATTCTAACTCTGTTAAATTATTGTCGTCAATTGTTACTGCTTCTTGCTCTTCTTCTTCAGTTGTATTATCAGTTTCTATTACATCGTCAGCATCTGCTATATTATTTTCTTCTTCAGTGATTTTTATTTCATCTAAATTATTGGTTGTTGCTAATATTATTTCTGCTGTATCACTTGTTTCTTTAACTATTTCGCTTTGATTATTTTCATCATTAATAGTTTCTAATTCTCCATTATTGGATATTTTGTTGCTACTTTGTTTAATATGATGGTTAGATTCATCAGTAAATGCGTTTTCTAATGTTGCTATATCTGCTTCAATTGTTGATAGTGTATCTGCTTCAATCGTAGTATCTACTTCAGTATTGTCAATAGCACCAATTTGAACTGGATTAGGCAATTTTATTTTGTGCATTTTAAACACTATTGTTGGCAATACTTCTACATCAATGCTGTTTATGGTTATTACTGGTTTTTTATCGCTATTATTGTTGATCGCTATTGATTGTATTGATGCAATTACTGTGTCTTGGAACTTAATTATTGGTAGTGTGTTGATGTTGTCTAGTTGTATTTGAATAGTTCTAGTAGAAACTTCGTCGATTAATAAACTAGTAGTTGCTTGTGTTATTTCGTTTTGTTCGGTTTCTAATTCGTCATCGTTTGTGTAAGATATTTCGCTTTGCTCAATAAGATTGTTTTCTTCGTTAGTTTCAACTTCTTCTGTTATAATCTGAGATATTTCGCTTTGCTCAATATGACGAGATTGGTCTTCTTCTGTTTCTTCTTGATTTTTGAGTTTTGCTATGGTCGCTAGAATATCGTCTGCAATGTTATGATGTTTTTCTTGTTTTTTATCTTCAACAATTTCATCATTAGTAATTTGAGATACTTCGCTCGTGTCTCGCTCAGTATGACGAAGTGTGTCATTGTTTGTTTCTAATTCATCATTGCTTGTTTGAGATATTTCGCTCATACTTCGCTCAATATGACGGTCGCTTTCTTCGTTAGTTTCAACTTCTTCTGTTATAATCTGAGATATTTCGCTTTGCTCAATATGACGAGATTGGTCTTTTTCTGTTTCTTCTTGATTTTTAAGTTTTGCTATGGTTGCTAGAATATCGTCTGCAATATTATGATGTGTTTCTTGTTTTTTATCTTCAACAATTTCATCATTAGTAATTTGAGATACTTCGCTCGTGTCTCGCTCAGTATGACGAAGTGTGTCATTGTTTGTTTCTAATTCATCATTGCTTGTTTGAGATATTTCGCTCATACTTCGCTCAATATGACGGTCGCTTTCTTCGTTAGTTTCAGTTTCTTTAATTTGACAATCAATATTTTCTGCATTTTTACTTAAAGTATTACTACTAGTAGTTTTATCATTTAATATTTGATATAAAATCTGTCTTTTGTTGATATAAGTTGCTGTATTGGCTAAGTCTTCTTCTTGCTGATTTCGTCTGTATTTTTCTATCTTAAACCAAGCAATACTTGGATAAGCTTCTATCCATTGTTCTAATTGTTGTAGTGGAACAGTTTGTAAAAGTTCTGGTTGTTGAATAATATGTTGTAGCTTATCCTCCATTACCAATTAGAAAAAGATTTATTAAAAATTTGTTGTACTAATCTATCAAAAATAATATTAGATAAATTGTTCTCTACTGATGATAAGTCTGCATTGGCATCGTAATTTTCGCCATCTCTAAACGATTGCGTATACGAACCTTTGTCGTCTTTTCTGTTTACGCAAACTACTTTAACACCAATATTCAGTCGGTTTTGTGCTAGTGTCTCTGTGTTGGTTACTGCAATTGGACTAACATTGTACTCTATAATAGTACAAGTAAATTCTAAATCTGAGTTAGCATCATTAGTTAATATTAATTTGGTTTCTCTAGAAAATTTGTCTTTGAGTTTATCTGTAAAGTTGGCTGCTGCATTTGGATTTTGCAACATAGCAATATTATCTGTTGGATTAATACTGAATGTTTTTAAGTTTGGGTCGACACTTGCATCTGTAAAACGATAAATTTTACATGACATTATGCTTAGTGTCATTAGTAGAAAAATTACTATTTTAAATTGTTTTATTAGCATATTACATTTCTAAATCGTATTCTTTAATTTTTCTATATAGTGTTCTTTCTGAGATACCTAAATCTAAAGCAGCATCTTTTCGCTTACCATTGTGTTTTTCTAATGCTTTGATAATGAGTTGTTTTTCCATATCTGCAATAGATAAGTTTTCGGCAATAGATGCTTCAGTATAAATCGGTTCGTCGTTATAAATAATTCGTGGATTTTTTTCTGCAACTTCAGCATGTCCGTTAGCTTTTATTGCAATTGGTGTTTTGTACTCTGTATTTGATTCATTAGTACTCAACAGTTTTCCATCAGCTACATCAGAAAAATCAATATCACCTAATTCAACATTACCTTGACTCATTTCCCAAACAAACTTTTTAAGTTCGTTTAAATCATTTTTCATTTCAAATATCATTTTATATAATATTTCTCTATCTGAAAAATTACTACTTTCGTTTGATTTCGCTAGCATTGGTAAATTGCTAGTGCTTTGCTTTGGCAAAAACTTTTCTAGCTCTTTGGCATCTACTAGTTTGCCTTTTGCTAAAACAGATACTTGCTCTGCTATGTTTTTTAATTCTCTAATGTTTCCAGGAAATCGATAATTCATCAGCATGGCTTTAGCATCATCGGTAAGTTGTATAGACTGACTTTTATATCTTTCGGTGAAATCTATGGTAAATTTTCTAAAGAGTAATGGAATGTCTTCTTTTCTTTCTCTTAATGCAGGAACATGAATAGGTACTGTATTAAGTCGATAATACAAGTCTTCTCTAAACTTTCCTTGCTCAATGAGTTGTGGTAAATTGACATTGGTAGCTGCAAGCACACGAACATCGGTTTTTTGTGGAACTGATGAACCTACTTTAATGAACTCGCCAGATTCTAATAATCTTAGTAAACGAGCTTGTGTTCCGATAGGCATCTCTCCTATTTCATCTAAGAAAATAGTACCGCCGTTTACCGTTTCAAAATAACCTTTTCGTTTATCAGTAGCACCAGTGAATGCCCCTTTTTCATGACCAAACAACTCTGAGTCGATAGTACCTTCTGGAATTGCACCACAGTTTACTGCTATAAATTTATTGTGTTTTCTAGCAGATAATTGATGTATGATTTGCGAAAAGACTTCTTTACCAACACCACTTTCGCCTGTAATTAATACTGACAAATTGGTTGGTGCTACTTTGATAGCTGTTTCTAAAGCTCTATTGAGTAGTACAGAGTTGCCTATAATTCCAAATCGTTGTTTTACTGAGTGTAAATCCATTTATATTTTTTAATTTAAACTATTTTTCCAATGAGTGTTGCTTTGGTGCAAGTTTCTACTAACACATTTACATAGTCGCCTACTTTTGCATTTGCCTTTGGAAAAACGATCATTTTATTTTGTGAGTTTCTTCCACACAATTCGTCTTCACTTTTCTTAGATGTCTTTTCTACCAATACTTTAAACACTTTGCCTATGTCTTGTTCATTTTTTAACAGCGAAAGTTTATTTTGTATCTCTACAATTTCACTTAGTCTTCTTTTTTTGATGTCTAAAGGAACATCGTCTTCGTATTTTCTAGCAGCCAATGTTCCTGGTCGTTCAGAATAAAAGAACATATAACTCATATCGTACTGTACTATTTCCATAATAGATAGCGTATCTTGATGTTGTGCTTCGGTTTCGCCACAAAATCCAGCAATGACATCAGAAGAAATACCACAATCCGGAATAATTCGTTTTATAGCATTTACTCTATCTAAATACCAATCACGCGTATAAGTTCTGTTCATTCTTTCTAGCACTTCAGTATTTCCAGATTGCACAGGCAAGTGAATATAATTACAGATGTTCTCATATTTTGCCATCGTATATAAAACTTCATCTGTAATATCTTTTGGATGTGATGTAGAAAAACGAACTCTTAAATCTTCATTTACCAAAGCAACCATTTCTAGTAATTGAGCAAAATTAGTAAGCGTTGGTGCATCTTTATCGTCGATAAAATCTTCGCCTTTCCATTTATAAGAATCTACATTTTGTCCAAGTAAAGTAACTTCTTTATAACCTTTGTTGAATAAATCTTTTGCTTCTTGTACAATGGTTTGTGGATTTCTGCTTCGTTCTCTTCCACGCGTAAATGGAACTACACAAAACGAACACATATTATCGCAACCACGCATAATAGAAATAAATCCAGAGACACCATTTTTATCTAAACGAACTGGCGAAATATCGGCGTAAGTTTCTTCTCTACTCAATAATACATTAACTGCTTTGTTGCCTTCTTCGGCAGATTTTACTAAAATTGGCAAACTACGATAAGCATCTGGACCTACTACAATATCTACCAAATGTTCTTCTTCTAAAAATTTATTTTTCAATCGTTCTGCCATACAACCTAAAACACCAATGAGTAAATCAGGTTTTTGTTCTTTTAAATCGTTGAAATTTTTGAGTCGATTGCGTACTGTTTGCTCTGCTTTTTCTCTAATGGAACAAGTATTGATAAAAATAATATCTGCTTGAAAAATATCGTTGGTTAAACCAAAACCTTCTTTAGATAAAATAGATGCTACGATTTCGCTGTCGCTGAAATTCATTTGACAACCATAGCTTTCTATATAGAAATACTTATTGTTATTTTGATGATTGATAGGCATACTCATTTGTAAAGCAGTGCCTTGAGCATTTTCATCTATTTTTTTTTGTTGTAATATTTCTTTCAAATCTTCCATAAACTTAGTAAAAGTAGAGTGCAAAGATACAATAATTAAACTAAAAATGACAGAATGACAGTTATTTTAGTAGTAAGATTTTTCGTGTATTGTTTTGTGAGACTTGAAAATCTCGTAATATATATAACGAAGAAATTTACCTGCCTATCGCAGACAGGTCAAGAATCTGTGGTAAAAATATATAAAATTACTTATAGATTTAAAAGTGCTACTATTTCGTTGCAAATACTAATTGCTTTATCTTGATTATACCATTTTTGTAAAGCAATTTTTACATCTTCTACTGGTACTTCTTGTGCTTTTAAATCTAAGAATAATTGTTGTGCTTCTTGTGGTCTTGGTCCCCAAACGGCTAAATCCTCTCCTGTTTGATTTCTAATTACTAATTTAGGCATTGCTTTGCTTCCATTCGTCAAATAGTTATCTATTAATGAGTCGTTTCCATCTCGAAGATTTATATTTAAGTGAATATTTGTATTCAACTCACTCAATTTGAAAATAATTGGAACAATATGAGCAGCATCTCCACACCAAGGTTCGGTAATTATTATCCATTCTTGATGCTGATTAATAGATTCGATTTTTTTCTTAATATTCTCAGAAGGTGTAAAAGTTTTTAACCAACGATTCATTCTAGATGCATTCAGCTTTACATAATTATAAATAGCTTCATCGTTGTAAGGTTCTGTAGTAACTATTTTATTAACTATATTCTCGGTAAGCTCTAAATATTGATGAAATAACATTTTATATTGTTTATAGTTATACTACAACTCATTGATATAAAAAGTTTATAAAAAACATGAACTTAACCATTAAGTAACTTCTTAATAATTTCTATTGGCAAACCTACAACATTGGTATAACTGCCTTCAATTTTCGCTATAGCTTGATATTCTTCTATGTTATAACTTCCTGCTTTGTCTAAAACTTCGTAGTTGGCAATGTAAGCATCAATTTCATTGTTAGATAATTGTTTAAAATATACTTTAGTAATGTCTTTTAAAACATTAACTTTATTATTATGATAAATAGCAACACCAGTCATAACTTCATGTTGCTGTCCATTTAATGTCATTAACATTTGCCTAGCTTCTTCTAAATCTTTAGGTTTTCCAAGAATTGTATTATTATAAATAACAACTGTATCTGCTGTAATAATAGTTTGATTTTTTAGATTTGGATATTGTTTTAATGCAGCATCCATTTTTAATTCAGCCAAATATGATGCGACTTCATACACTGATAAACTACTTGGATAAATTTCTGCTACATCAACCGAAATTACTTCTACTATAAAGTTCGCTTCTTGTAATATTTTTAATCTTCTTGGTGATTGTGAAGCTAAGTAAATTAAAGTCATAATATTCGCTTCATAAAGTTGATGTACTGTATGAACAACACTGGACCAGTTCCTCCAATAAAATACAACATAGTTAAAACACCACCTAACATATATAATTTAATTAAGTTGCTTAATATATTATACTGTTTAATAGTTTTAAATAACCACAGCAATATATTAATCAGCAATAATGGCACTATTAAAAAGATGATTATGTAAAACTGAATACCATCTACATGTATCGCTGGAAAAAATAATGCAAAACTTAGTAACAATAACAGTAAAATAAGTATAAATATATTAATTATAATTTTAGTTTTAACAATACCAAACTTTACTGGAAGTGTTTTTGCTTCAAAATAAGCATCGCCTTTTTCGTCTTCTATATCTTTTACAATTTCTCTAATGATTGTAGTAATAAAGGCAAATAATGCATAGAATAATCCTGCTAGAAAAATTCCTGCTGTAATATCATTTTGATTATCAGAATAAAATGTAACATCTGCTTCGTATAAAGCTGGCAATAAAATAACCATTGCTGCACTTATTGCTATGACAATATTGCCTAAGAAACCCATTTTTTTAAAGTATTGTGCATAGAAATTTAGTGCTGCCATTATTAGAATTGGAATAGTAGCTAATTTTATATTTTTAGTTAATATTAATAATACTATTACTAATAGTACAGCTAAAATTGACAATGCTTTGTATAAATTATAAGCACTTATTTCATTGATTTGTTTATTGATAATTACTTTATTTGGTTTGTTCATTTCGTCTATTTCTACATCAAATAAATCGTTGATGATATAACCACCAGCTGCCACGAGAAGCGTAATTACTGTTAAAATACTATATTCTACTACTGATAAATTTGGTGTAAAATAATAGAACTTATAGATAGAAGCATCTATAAAACAAATATAAAACAATACCATAATTATAACAATCATGAGTAAGTTTATTGGTCTGACTAATTTTAAATAATACATCATTGATTAGAATTTAAACCATTTATCTTGAACTTTTAACACCATTTCTATAATTTCTCGAACGCAACCATCACCACCATTTTTTGTAGCAATATAATCTGCTATTTGTTGTACTTCTGGAACTGCATCTTTCGGACAACATTTTATTGCACACATTTTCATAGCTGGAATATCTGGAATATCATCTGCTACATATAGTAATTGATTTACAGTAGTATTTGTTTCTAACATATAATTTTCTAATACTTCTTTTTTGTTGTGTATTTTATAGTATATATGTTTAATTCCTAATTGTTTGAATCTTTCATAAACAGCTTTAGAATTTCCTCCTGTAATAATACAAATATTAAATTTTTGTTGCAGTGCTGTAAATAAAGCAAAACCATCTTTAGCATTAAATGTCCGTAGCAACTCTCCTTGTTCTGTAGCTAACAACGATCCATCAGTCAACACACCATCAACATCTAAAACAAAAGTTGTAATATCTTTTAATCGAGATAAATAATTTTTTTCTGTACTCATTACCACAAAGCTATATGATCTTCTACTACACCAAACGCCGTAAACGCTTCTTTATTGTTGTTAAATTGAATTGTTCCTGAAAATTTTCCGTAAGGTTGTATGAACCAACTCTTCATCATAACGAAATTAATGTCTTCTTTTCTTGCTCCAAATGGTGTAAATGAAATATCTAAAATGCCATCATCAGTTTTAATTTGCCAAGGATTTTTGTCTAATGGTTTTGAATTTTGAAAGGAAGCATCGCTTAAAATAATGCGTTCGTCATTTAACCACATAATATTTTCTAAATTATCATTAAAGTGATTGACTAAATTTACTGCAATTGATTTTCCACTTTCGGTAGTACCAATCATAGACAGCCAATTCCATTTTGTACTTCGTGGTGGATATCCTTTGGTAAAATCAATGCCACCAAAATTGCCTTCACTATGATATACTTTTCCTTGATGATTGATTTTTACTTGCGTTGGTAAAGCCAAATTTTTATAAGTAAAATTAAAAGGTCGGTCTTTAGATGGTGCCATTACACTAACGCCATTATCATTTAAATTTATTTTAAATTCTATATTAAATTTACTATTATTACTAATAGCCGTTAATATTTGACGATGTGTTTGCATACTATAATCTTTCACTTTCCAATCATCTGTTAGCGTTGGATTGAAATCATCTGAAAAGCTAAACGGAATGTTGATTTTATCTTCTACAAACAAATTTTCGCTTGGAATATAGAAATAAGCAAAAGCAATAGTTGTTAAACCTGCATCTGCTATAGCAAAGCCAGCAAATAAATCTTCGGATGTATAACCTAAAAAAGTCCACGCTTTTCTTTCTGTTCTTCGTTTTTTAAGTAATAAACCTTGTTTGTCCCAAAAACTAGTGTCAACATTAGTAATTAAATCATCATAAACACCAAAAGGAATAAGTTGATTATTTTGTTGAAATGATGCGATGCGTTCTTTCAAAATCATAGTTTAAAAATACAATTAATTCTTAAAAGCCAATACTAAGTTGTATGCTTTCGTGAATTCTTCTTTAGCTTTTTCTGCTATTGTATGATTCGTTTGTAGTGTATTGGTGAAGTATTCGTGTACTTTTTCTAAATTTTCTTCGATGGTTGGTCGCTCAAAATAAAGTCGTCCCGTTCTTCTAATATAAAAATCATTAATATTAAAAGATAATTCATAATTAATACAATACCATGCTTCTGCCAATAATAATTCCTGTTGACTTTTTATAGCATGGTCTAAAATAATATTTGTATTACAACCATATTTATGTATTAATGTTTCTATTTCATCAGTAGAAAATTGATTATAATCTTTGTGTAACTGCGTAGCAAAATCTTTTATTGACAAGCCATTTAGATTGCCTCCACTGAGTTGTTGATTTTTAGTACTACATGCTTTGAATGTTCTATTTTCTACTTTAGCTAAATCTTTACACACTACATCGACTACTCTTTGAGCCATTTTTCTATAACCAGTCAATTTTCCACCAGCAATAGAAATCAGTCCAGAATCTGATATAAAAATTTCATCTTTTCGAGATAACTCTGAAGCAGATTTACCTTCTTCATAAATTAAAGGTCGTAAACCAGACCACGAAGAAATAACATCATCTACGGCTAATTTTATAGTAGGAAACATATAATTAGTTGCCTTAATAATATACTCTACATCTTCTTTCGTAGCAAATGGTTCGTTAATATCTTGATTATAAACTGTATCTGTAGTACCAATGTACACAATATTTTGTCGTGGAATAGCAAAAATCATTCGTCCGTCTTGTACATCAAAATACACCGACTGATGAATAGGTAATTTTTCTTTTGGTACAACAATATGTACTCCTTTTGTAAGTTGCAAATGTTTGCCTTTTAACGAATTATCTTTCTTTCTAAGTGTATCTACCCAAGGTCCTGTTGCATTAATTACTTTTTTAGTATTGATGATAAATTCTTCGCCAGTAAAAACATCTTTGGCTTTACAAGCAACTATCTTTTCATTTTCATATAAGTAATCAATACATTTAATATAATTTAAACACAAAGCACCTTCTTCAACAGCAGTTTTAATAATCTCGATGGTTAGTCGTGCATCATCGCTTCTGTACTCGTAGTACATGCCACCACCTTTTAAAATGGTATCATTTAATAATGGTTCTGCACCAATAGTTTGTTGTTTGTTGAGCATGTATCTGCGTTCTGTTTTTTTTACGCCAGCCAATCTATCGTAAACCATTAAACCTAAACTAGTACTTCGTTTACCCAAAGAACCATTTTTAATAATTGGCAACAACATTTTTTCTGGAACGACAATATGTGGTGCATTTCCGTAAACAATAGCTCTTTCCTTGCCTACTTCCATTACAATACCAACTTCTAACTGTTTTAAGTATCGCAATCCACCATGAATTAATTTAGTAGAACGAGAACTTGTACCCCAAGCAAAATCATTTTTTTCGATAAGCGCAACTTTTAGTCCACGCAAAGCTGCATCGAGAGCAATACCAGCACCAGTAATGCCACCACCAATAACCAGTAAATCGTAGTTAGTAGATTTTAGTGTAGTGATTAATTCGTTTCGTTGTAATGCAGAACAGTTAGGTTTTATCATGGTATAAAGATAAGTAGAAGTGATAGTATAATTTCAAATTGCACATTAGAAATTTATTACGAAACTTTAGAATAAAAGATTTCTTGCTGATAAAATAGGTATTATTAGAGAACATAATCCCAATTGCCTGTTGTATTATATCAAATAATTAGTTAAAAGTGGTTTTTAACTTCCTATATCTTAAAAAACTAAGGTAAGTCTAAAATTTTATCAAAACTCCATGCTTGAGCTTTGTCTGCGAACCATGGTTTTACAGTTTTCCAAAATCCAGCAAAAAAGTCAGAATGTCTATAATTGTTTAAATCATCTTCTGAGTTCCACAAACTATAAGTAAAAAATATGGTTTCATCATTTATATCGTGCCAAGCTTGTAGCAAATTACAACCTTCGCTATTTCTTATAGTATGCATTACTGTAGGAAAATATTGCTTAAATGTTTCTACTTCTTCTGGTTTAAATGTCAATTTTACTATTCTAACTATCATTCATTAACTATTTGTATGGAATCTCCAATTTGCAAACCGAGTAGTTGTGCAGCACTGCCACAGTGTATGCATAATTCTAAATATCCATGATTATTAAATCGTGCTAAATTATATGATTTATTTACATCTGTATAATCTTCAACAATTTCATCTATATAATCATATTTTCTATAATTTATTCTCCAAGTAGAATTGGTAGCAATAAATCTATCAAAATCGGTTTGATGAATATTGGTAATCGCATTTCCAAAATTATCAATATACACTACTGTTCCAATAATTTTATCTGCTTGTATAACAGACATCATGCTGTTTTTTACTTTATAATCTGAAGTAGCTTTACCAATTTCTCCAATATTATTGTTAAACACAATTTCTTTGACTACTCTGCAATAGTATTCATCTGTATTTTTAAACTGTACTTGTTTAGTATCTACTTCTACTAATAAGTCTGGTTTGTCATCAAAAATAAGCGTTAACAAACCATTGTCTGGTGCAATAAAATAATAGTTTTGATATTTAGCTGCCAATAGTTTTTGTTTGGTTAAACCTTGTTCATAAACTCGAATGATATGAATAGTACCTTTAGGAAATGTTTGATACACATGTTTAGCAAAAAATGCTGCGTTGACAATATCGTATGGTTTAATAGTATGACTTACATCTACAATTTTTGCAGATGGACAAGCAGAGTACAACGCACCTTTAAAAGCCGGAACATAGAAATCCTCATTACCAAAGTCTGTTAATAACGAAATTATTGCCATTTAAAAAAAACTATTATTTTCAATCTCAGAAACAAAAATATAAATAATTGAGCGAACTTACTATTAAATTAGAAACTGTTGATCCAATAGAATTTTTTGGGTTCAATAATAATCATCTAAAAACGATAAAAAGAACTTTTAATAAAGTTAATATAATGGCTCGTGGCAATAAAATTGTAGCGAGTGGTAATCCAGAAGAACTGGAAGAATTTAATGTAAAAGTCAATAATTTAATTCATTATTTGGAGCAATATGGTAAAGTATCTGAGCAACATCTTACAGAAATTTTACAAGGATTAAATCCATATGATACACATTTTCCACAGTTTAAAGATAATGTATTGGTACATGGCAATAGTGGTTTGTTGGTAAAGGCGAAAACCAAAAATCAGCAAACTATGGTTGATTTATGCAATAGCAATGATATTTTATTTGCAACTGGACCAGCTGGAACTGGAAAAACTTATACTGCTGTTGCTTTGGCTGTTCGTGCTTTAAAAAACAAATGGGTAAAAAAAATTATCTTAACAAGACCTGCAGTAGAAGCTGGTGAAAGTTTGGGTTTTTTGCCTGGCGATCTAAAAGAAAAGGTAGATCCATATTTGCGACCACTATACGATGCTTTAGATGATATGATTCCGCCAGAAAAATTAGCTTACTACATGACCAATAGAGTAATTGAAGTAGCTCCATTAGCATTTATGCGTGGTAGAACTTTAGACAACGCTTTTATGATTTTAGATGAAGCACAAAATGCTACACTGCTACAATTAAAAATGTTTTTGACGAGAATTGGTCCTTCTGCAAAATGTATTATTACTGGCGATTTAACACAAATCGACTTACCTAAAAGTCAGCATTCTGGTTTAGAAAAGACCATACGAATTCTTAAAGATGTAGATGGTATTGCTACACTACGATTAACCGAAGAAGATGTAGTGCGACACAAACTAGTAAAAGAAATTATTAAAGCATTTGATAGAGAAAGAGAATAGTCAGATTCAACAATGGGAATATAAATTCATTACAAAAATAGAGTGGTACAAAAATAGTCATCAACTATTTTTAGCATTATATTACCTTAATAAAATAAAAAGCACTTACTAATTTTTAGTAAGTGCTTTGGCTTTTGTGATCGCGACACGATTCGAACGTGTGACCGACTGCTTAGAAGGCAGTATCTTTACTATTTTTTTATTTTGTGATATTTATTTATTTTATTGATTATCAATGTTTTAATCAAAAACACTATTTGTTTGTTTTGTAATATTAAATGCAAATTTAGTACTTTTGTATGCAAATCGTATGCAAATGGAAAAATTGTATTCAATTTCATTCTACTTAGATACTCGTCGTATTAAAGAAAATAACAAGTATCCAGTTAAATTAAGAGTGTTTGATTTAATCATTAAAAAGCAAAAACTATTTGCTACAAAATTTGAGTTTACTCAAACTGAATTTAATTCGATTTGGAATACCATTAAAACAAGAAATGAGTATAAAAGCATCAAATTAGAAATGAATGAAGTTTTAATTAATACTGAAAAAATTGCAGATAAAATTAAACCTTTTAGCATTACAGAATTTGAAAAGAAACTGTTTAGACACAAGTCTGAAAATATTAATGTACTATATCATTACGATATAACTATTAAAAAATTATTAGCCAATGGACAAATTGGTACTGCTGACAATTACAAACTTAGTAAACATTCTATTTTAAGATTTATAGAACATAGTAAAAAAACAATTCCTAAAAAATTAATCTTTAATGATATAACACCTGAATTTCTTGCTAATTATGAAAGATACATGACCGAAACGCTCAATAGGAGTAAAACCACAGTTTCAATGTATTTGAGAGCTTTAAGAACTATTTTCAATGATGCTATAAGAAACAAAGACATAGATAAAGACATTTATCCATTTGGAAAATACAAATACCAAGTACCAAATTCAAGAAAAGTAAAAAAAGCACTCAATAAAGAACAATTGAGTTTTATTTTTAATTCAACGCCAAAAACAGAAGCACAACAGAGAGCTAAAGACTTTTGGTTTTTTACTTATGCGTGTAATGGAATGAACATGAAAGACATTGCTAACCTAAAGTATAAAAATTTAGATAATGACAAAATTATTTTTTATCGTGAAAAAATTAAAAACACAAAAAAAGATGACCTTAAACCAGTAACTGTATTTTTAAATGAATTCTCATCAAATATTATAAAAAAATATGGAAATACTATGATAAACAAAGAAACTTTAATCTTTCCTATTAAAGATGTAAACTTATCTGATGAAAAACAACACAAACAAGTAAAGAATTTTACTAATGCTACTAATAAGCAATTTAAAAAGTTCTTATTGAGTATAGGTATTAATGAAAATATTTCTACCATTTGGGCAAGACACAGTTTTGCTACTAATGCTATTCGTAATGGTGCAACCTACGAAATGATTGGAGAAGCACTTTCACACAGCAATACTAAAACGACTATGAATTATTTTGCTGGATTTGAAGACGACAAGAAAAAAGATTTGGCTAACAAACTTATGGACTTTTAATAAGTTACTAACACCGTTATTATTTATTTGTTTTGTAATATTTAGCCATTCAAAAAATATATTTAGTTTTATAGACCATGAGCTTATTTTCCATAAAACAATACCATAACGAAGTTGAAAAGATAATTCATTTTGGAGGTACTAAAAAAGAAACTGCTATTCGCAATGCTTTTTACAACCTACTAAACGATTATGCTAAACAGAAAGGTTTAATGATTGTAACCGAAGTTACCATTAAAGCAACTAATTCTAATAAAAATGTAACACCAGACGGAACGCTAAAAGATGTATTAAGACAAGATTGGGGTTATTGGGAAAGTAAAGATGAAAGCGACATTTTAGATGATGAAATTCAAAAGAAATTCGATAAAGGTTATCCTAAAGACAATATTTTATTTGAAGACAGCCAAACTGCAATTTTAATTCAGAATGGTGTGGAGGTAATGCGTATTGATATGAAAAATACCGAAGACCTCCACAATTTAATAACTGAATTTGTAAATTTTGAAAGACCAGAAATTAAAAACTTTCGCAATGCAATTGAACTTTTTAAACAAGATATTCCAAAAGTAACTGAAACATTACGCACTATTATTGATACTGCTGAAATTGAAAATCAAGAATTTGTAAAAGCAAGTAAAGTATTTCTAAAACTATGTCATGATAGTATCAATCCTGATATTACACAAGATGATGTGCATGAAATGATTATTCAACACATTTTAACAGAAGATGTTTTTAATACCATTTTTGATGAAAACCAATTTCATCGTGAAAATAATATTGCTCGAGAATTAGAAAAAGTAATACATACATTTTTTACAGGTGCTTTAAGAAAAACAGCTCTTGGTAGCATACAACATTATTATCAAACAATTAATGCTACAGCCGCTGGTATTGCAGACCATCACGAAAAGCAAAAGTTCTTAAAAATTATATATGAAACTTTCTATAAAAGCTACAATCCAAAAGCCGCAGATAGATTAGGTGTTGTTTATACACCAAACGAAATTGTACAGTTTATGATTAAAACAACCGGTTACTTACTGTACAAGCACTTCAATACTTTTTTAGAGGATAAAAATGTAGAGATACTTGACCCTGCTACAGGAACAGGAACTTTTATTTGCGATATAATAGACTATATTCCAAAGGATAAATTAGAATATAAATACAAAAACGAATTACATTCTAACGAAGTGGCAATACTACCATACTATATTAGCAACTTAAATATCGAATTTACTTATACGCAAAAAATGGGAACTTATGCAGAATTTGAAAACCATTGCTTTGTAGATACTTTAGATAATTTGGGTTTTACCTATACAGGAAAACAAATTGATATGTTTGCTCCTTTTACAGAAGAAAACAGCAAACGAATAAGAAAACAAAATGGTAGAAAAATTGCTGTCGTTATTGGCAATCCACCATACAACGCCAACCAATTAAACGAAAACGATAATAACAAAAATCGCGAGTATCCTAAAATAGATAAACGCATTAAAGATACTTTTATACATTATAGTACAGCACAAAAAACTAAAGTCTATGATATGTACGCTCGTTTTTATCGTTGGGCTATGGATAGATTAGACAATAATGGAATTATAGCTTTTATTACCAACCGAAGTTTTATTGATAGCAGAACTTTTGATGGATTTAGAAAATCTATACAAAACGATTTTGATTTTGCTTATATTGTAGATACCAAAAGCGATGTAAGAGCCAATCCAAAAATTGCAGGTACTACACACAATGTATTTGGCATACAAACAGGTGTTGCCATTATGTTTTTAGTAAAAGTAAATAACAAACAAAAAAAATAATATTTGGAAACTTATCAATATGATAAAAATAAAAAAGAAGCTCCTCAATCAACCTAAGTAGGATACCCTACAATAACATGAAGTTATATTTCAATTGTTGCCGAACTTCTTAATCAATACAAAATTATAAAAATAAATGGCAAAAGAAAAAACTAATATACAATCTACCGAAATTCTGCTTTTTAATGAGTTATCACAACTTATAGAAAAAAACCAACAGCAAGTAATTAAACAAGTTAATAGTACACTTACCTTACTCTTTTGGCAAGTTGGCAATAGAATTAATCAAGATATATTAGATAATAAACGAGCCGATTATGCAAAAGCTATTGTAGCTAATCTTTCTATACAATTACAAAACAAATATGGCAATAATTTTGAGTTGAAAAACTTGCGTAGAATGATACAGTTTGCCAATCAATTCAACGATTTTCAAATTGTCGTTACACTGTCACGACAATTAAGTTGGTCGCATTTCTTAACACTATTACCATTAAAAGAAATGGAAGCAAAACTATTTTACGCTCAAAAAACAGCAATGGAGTTATTAAGTGTAAGAGATTTACGAAAACAAATTGCTACCAAAACTTACGAACGCACTCAGATTGCCAACTTGCAAATTATAGATAGTGAACAACTAACATCAAACACATTTAAAGACCCATATTTATTAGATTTTTTAGGATTACAAAATACTTATTTAGAAAACGACTTAGAACAGGCAATTTTACAAGAATTAGAAAATTTTATATTAGAATTAGGTAAAGGTTTTGCTTTTGTAGAAAGACAAAAAAGAATAATTATTGATGGTGATGATTTTTATTTAGATTTATTGTTTTATAACAGAAACCTAAAACGATTAGTTGCCATTGAGTTAAAAATAGGAAAGTTTGAAGCCAAACATAAAGGACAAATGGAACTATACTTAAAATGGCTAGATAAATACGAAAGAAAACAAGACGAATTAGCTCCAGTTGGTTTAATACTTTGTGCCGAAAGTAGCAGAGAGCAAATAGAACTATTAGAAATGCACAAAGACGGCATTATGGTTGCCGAATATTGGACAGAGCTACCTCCAAAAAAGAAATTAGAACAAAAACTACACGCTATAATAATAGAAGCAAGAGAACGATTAGAACGCAAAAAACTAAAATAACAACAACTATGGCTAAACAATGTAATATACAATACTATACACTAACCGACGATATGCTAAAAGAAGAAAAGCTACAATGGTTTGCACAAACGCAGTTTAAAGACATACCTTTTACACACATACAACCTGACAAAAACAACAATTGGATAAATATTGCCGATAACGACTTTGATACATTGTTACCTTTAGCAGACAAAGCAGTAAAACAAGGCAAAAGCAAAAAAGCATTGTTTGAGTTATTTTCTTTAGGTGTGGTAACAGCAAGAGATGAGTGGGTTTATGATTTTAAAGAAGAAAATATAATAGACAAAGTAAATTTTTTAATAGATGTATATAACCAAGGTTTAGAAAAACACAAAGGAAAAGATAAAGACGATATTAAGAATTTAGTAGATTACTCTATAAAATGGACAAGAGCAGTAAAAAATGATTTATCAAAAGGCAAGAAATATTTTTATGATGACAAACTAATTATTGATAGTTTATACAGACCTTTTATTAAAAAGAAATTGTATTTCAGCAAAGAACTAAATGAGATGCAATATCAATTACCTATTTTATTTTCAAATAAAAATTATGTAATAAGCATTTCAGGAGGGTCGTCATCAAAGCCATTTTCAGTATTGGTTACAGATACACCTTACTGTTATGATTTAATAGAAAAAACGCAATGCTTACCATTCTATCGTTACGATGCCAACGGAAACCAAATAGAAAATATAACCGATTGGGGTTTTAACCAATTTACTAAACAATATGGCAAAAAAGGCATTACCAAAGAAAGCATTTTTCATTATGTATATGGTGTATTACACAGTCCAGCATATCGCAAAAAATACGAACTCAATCTAAAAAGAGCGTTTCCACGCATACCATTGTATAGCAACTTTCAGCAATGGAGCAATTGGGGAAAGCAATTAATGGAATTACACTTAAACTACGAAACCATAGCACTTTACAATCTTACAGAAATTATTACAGACACCAAAGAAAAACCAAAAGCCAAATTAAAAGCAGACAAAGAAAACAACCTAATTATTTTAGATGAAAATACTACACTACAAAATATACCAACTTTAGCATGGCAATATAAATTAGGCAATCGCTCTGCTTTAGAATGGATTTTAGACCAGTACAAAGAAAAAAAGCCAAAAGACCCAACTATTGCCGAAAAATTTAATAACTACAAATTTGCCGACTATAAAACACAAGTAATAGAACTATTAAAAAGAGTATGTACAGTTAGTGTAAAAACTATGAAAATAATTGATGAAATGGAAAATGCAGAATAATGGAAAGTAAATTTTATTTTCAGTCAAACAATATAGAAGCATTAAACTTTTGCGATAGAAATATTGGATTTGAAGTTATTGGAGGTATTTACCAACCACCTTTTGCAATAATACCAACTAAAGGAGAATATCATAATTATTTAGAATGCAAAGGTTGCCAATCTAATCATGAAAAAATTAAATTAGACGCATTAAAATTTTATGATAAATTTCCTAATTGTTGTGAAAAGCATAAATTATTATACAAGATGCATGGCTTTGATAGAAAACTCTATGAAGATACTTCTACTTTAGTAGCAGACAAAGTCATTTTTACTAAAAACCACTATATGAATTGTTTACCAACCGATGATTGGTACAACGAAATAACTGACTATTTTACCTTTGTTGTTCATAGTTTTGGTAGTATTCCAGTAGAATGTGGAAGTGTTCCGTATGCAAATCATTTTTTTCATTATATCAAACAAATAATTAATAATCTTAAAGTAGATAAAAAACTTATAGAACGAAAAAAAAGAATATTACATTTTATAAATAATTATGGAAAAGTTGATAAAGACAGACCAAAAGTAAGTTTAAATGTATTAGTACAGACTTACGAAAAATGGTATAAAATATTTCCTTTTGAATTGAGTTTCTTTAAACATTTAAAGCAAGATTTTAGTAAAATTCCAATAGGTATAGGCAAACCTCATTACAACAAATATTTAGAGGCAACTTCTATAAAACCATTTACGAAAAATGAATTGATAGATTTTTTACTTAATTTAACTAATCAAATTTTAACTAATATAAATACAAAAACACTTTATGAGCAAGGTAAACTAACAGAACCTAACAAAATTAAATTAGAACTTATACTACAAAGCAGAGAACTTAAAATAAAAAAAGGATATATCAACAAACCAATAGACGATGAACAACAATATAGGAAAATACTAAAATCATGGTTTAATGATGAAAAGCAATTTATTAGCGAATTAATACCACTACTAAACGACTTGCCTCCACAAAATGATAAAAATACAGAAGCACCAAAAGAAACTGAAACCGAAAATGATGTTTTAGAATCTACTATTGAAGATTATTTGTTTGACTTTAAAGAACGAATGTTAGAAACAGATTATACTTTATTAGTATCGTCATTAAAAACTTATTTTACAACAGGACAATTTCCTACAAAATGTTCAATAATAAAAATAAAAGGCAAAGTAAATATTAAAAAATTTGGCTGGGCTTTAAACCAACTATATCGTAGCGAAAAAAATGGCACTTTGCCTTATGAATATTTGCTATTTGCAAAAAACAATATATCTATATTCAAATCCGTTTCCTTTAATAATAAAGATTATAAAAAAACTACTTTATATAAATATTTTACTACAAAACAATAGATATGGAAAATAATATTTTTTGTCAAAAGTGTGGCTTAGAAATGAAAGAATTAGAATTGTACATTGCTATTGCTCCATGTTGGAAATGTAACGAAAGTATGAAACTTGCTTTTATTAAAGGTGTAGAACTTGATATTATTAGAAAGCAATCTACTGCTATTGCACCAGCTTTTTTTAAAGAAAATGAATTAAAATTAGCACAATCAAAAGGTGTTATTATTAAAGATAATTATAGTAATTCAATTAATAATTCATATTATGCTAATACTTGTCCTAACTGTAATGATTTTATAGGCAATCATTATTTATTTACAGAATATGTAAGCCCAACAATAAATGCTAATGAGTTTGAATATCAAAAATATAATTTAGGTTTTTGTTGCGATAGTTGTGATTATGATGCATTAAACATAAACGATGATTATGATGAAACTTTTTAATTAAAGTTTGCATATATTTGTAGTGTGGAGCGAGACGCTAAGCTTAACAGTTAAGCACAATCCCAGAGACTAAGAGGTAAGGACATAGCACCTTACCTCATTTTTTATTTATGGAAATCTATATAAAAATTTCTTGTAAACTTTTTAATTAATTTTGCATATATTTGTATTAGGAGCGAGATGCTAAACCTAACAGTTAAGCACAATCCCAAAGGTTAGGAGGTACGGCATAGTCTTTACCTCCATTTTTATTTATGGAAATCTTTATAAAAATTTCTTGTAAACTTTTTAATTAAAGTTTGCGTATATTTGTAATGTAGGGGTTGTACCATTAAGTTGACGCCTTTATACAGGTGGATGCATCTTTTTGAGTATTCGCCTATTTTTAATGTGTAAGCGATATTTATAATACCAATTACCACCTATTGGAGTTATTATTTTAATAGCTCCTTTTTCATTTTAAGATATAATTTCTGTTTTTATTGTTATCTATTCGCTAAGTTTTACAAAAAATAACGCACCAAAACTATAATAAAATAAGGGTGTCCACCAAATCCACCAAATTCACCTTTTTATCCACCAAATCCACTTTTCATATTTGGCAAAAATAATTTGTCATGTATAATCCATTTGATGTAATAGACGAAAGGTTAGAAAGAATAGAAAATTTTTTAGCAATACTTACCAATCAATCAACTAATGGTAAATCTCAAAATGATATTACTGAATTTCTAACTGTAGAACAAACAGCCGAATTTTTGTCTTTATCTATTCCTACAATTTATGGTTTAATTTCTAAAAAAGAACTACCAGTAATGAAGCGAGGCAAAAGATGCTATTTCGATAAAACAGAATTAGTAGCATACTTAAAAGCAGGTCGTAAAAAAACGAAAGCAGAAATTAAAGCTAAAGCAGAAAATCATTTTGTAAAAAATACTAAGTAATGAACGAAAGCAACAATAAATTGCTTTTGGGTAGAGGTGTACATACATTAGCACAAAGCAAGACAAGTAAAATTGTAAAAACCTCCACAAAGCCAATGATTATAGTAAATGGTAAAGGTTCAGATATTTCAAACAATGAATTAGTTTTTGCAAGAAACAAAAGAAAGTTAATCACACAAAAGTTAGCACTTTGCTTAATTGATGTTGCTGCGAAAAAAGGACATAAAGATTGCTTAAAAGAATATTGGAATACCTATTATTGTTTGAATGAATTAATAAGTGATGGCAATCGAGTTTATGGTAATTACTGCAAAAATAGAATTTGTACAGTGTGTAGTGGAAATAGAAAAGCAGAACTAATTAATAAGTACCTACCAGTTATCAATAAATGGGAAACGCCTTACTTTGTAACGCTAACTATAAAAAGTGTTTCTGCTACAAAATTAAATGCTATGATGAAAGCAGTAATGCGTGGTTTCCGACTAATCATAAATAAATACAAGAAAAGAAACTTGCGTGGCAATGATATAAAATTACAAGGCATAAAATCTTTAGAATGCAATTTTAATCCAAAAGATAAAATATATAATCCACATTTTCACATCATAGTACCAAACGAATTAACAGCAGATATATTAATAAAAGAATGGCTATATTATTGCAACAGAAAGAAAGGCACATTTTGGGCAAGTAAAAAAGCACAACACAAGGTGAAAATCTTTGATAACGAAATTTGCTTAGTGGAGGTAATTAAATATGGTAGTAAAATTATTACAAAACCTAAAAATAATGAGGAGATTCCAGCTAAAATATATGTCAATGCACTACACAATATTTTAAGAGCTATGAAAGGACTTAGAATATTTGAACGCTTTGGTTTTAACTTACCTAAACAACATAATGAAGAAAATATGCAATGTATTAAAGACTACGATATATTAAGATACAATGCAGATTGTAATGATTGGATAGATATACACGATGGAATAATACTATCAAATTATAGCTTACCTAATGAGCTAAAGCAATTGCTCAATAACAACATCGATTTAGTTTTAGAGTAGTTTTAAATGCAAATTGTATGCAAATAAAAAAAGGGTCATGCATTTATATCACATAACCCTTTGATTTTCAAGTGATCGCGACACGATTCGAACGTGTGACCGACTGCTTAGAAGGCAGTTGCTCTATCCAGCTGAGCTACGCGACCATTTTGCTTTTATATATTCCCTTCCTACACCACTTTTTAAGTATTTTTCTCTCTTTCTTGCTTCAATTCTATCTGAATGAACTTCTTTAAAAAAGAGTATCCAAGGTATATATGCTTTTGTTGATTTTGTATATCCAGCATTATGTTCTTTTAACCTTTTTTCTACATCACCGCTCATTCCAATATAAAAACGATTAAAATTAACACTTTTCAAAACATATACATAATATCCCATATTTTTTCAAATAACTTTGGTTGTTGCTCTATCTCTACCTGTCGGTAGACAGGCAGCTGAGCTACGCGACCATTTTGCTAAAAGCGATTGCAAAGATATTTTTATTTCCTTATATTTCAAAAAAAATAGTTTAAAATAATGTCAAATATCATTCAAATTGAAGAAAGCTGGAAAGAAATACTGCATAACGAATTTGAACAAGCTTACTTTTTAGCACTCAAAAACTTTTTAATTTCAGAAAAACAACAAGGTAAAATCATCTATCCAAAAGGCAACGATATTTTTAATGCTTTTGCACTTACACCATTTAATAATGTAAAAGTCGTTATTCTTGGTCAAGATCCATATCATGGAAAAAATCAAGCACATGGTTTGTGTTTTTCAGTACAACATGGCATTAAACCACCACCATCTTTGGTAAATATATATAAAGAGTTACAACAAGATTTACATTGCACTATTCCTAATCATGGTAATTTAACAGAATGGGCTGAGCAAGGTGTGTTCTTATTAAATACTATTTTAACCGTAGAAGCAAGTAAACCAGCATCTCATCAAAAAAAAGGTTGGGAAAATTTTATAGATGCAGTTATTCAAGCAATATCTACACATAATAGTGGCATAGTATTTTTATTATGGGGAAAACATGCTCAAAATAAAGCTTCGTTAATTGATGCTAACAAACACCATATTTTACAAGCAGCACATCCATCTCCTTTTTCGGCTCACAACGGATTTTTTGGTTGCAAACACTTTTCTACGACTAATAAATTATTAAAACAGCAAAATAAAAATATAATTAATTGGCAAATTACAAATACTAGTCCAACGCTTTTTTAACATTCATTATAAAAAATTAATAATAAGTTTATGCTAGAAGCGTAACTTTGCATCAATGAAAATTTTTGGACTAATTGCATCTGCTTATGGTATGCTAGGTGTTGCTTTAGGTGCGTTTGGAGCACATGCTTTAAAGGAAAAGCTAAATGATTATCAGCATATTATTTTTGAAAAAGCTGTATTTTATCAATTTGTGCATGCATTGGTTCTACTAGTTGTTTTTTTGTTAGCACAACATATAAAAAATCAATATTTACAAATAAGTGCATATTGTTTTGCTTTCGGAATTTTATTCTTTTCTGGTTCTTTATATTTATTAGCTTGTAAAGATTTATTACATCTAGGAAATCTGACTAAAATTATTGGACCAATTACACCAATCGGTGGATTGCTTTTTATAATTGGTTGGATTATGTTATTTTTAACCATCTTAAAATCGTAAAAACCCAAATTAAATGAAAAAATATTTATTTCTACTAATGAGTATTTGTATTACAAGTATTCAATTAAACGCTCAAAATATACCTGCTATTGGCATTGCTAAAGGAAAAATGGTAGATGAAAATAAAGAACCATTGGCTTATGCTTCTGTTGTACTAACTAACTTAAAAGATAGTACACTACAATATGGTTCGCTTACCGACGACAATGGTGTTTTTTCTATTGATGCAATACAACTTGGTGCTTATAAAGCAGTACTTAGTTTTTTAGGTTATCAAGATTATATTGTAGAAAAGTTAATGATTATTCCGCCAGATAATGTAGAAGTAAACTTAGGTACTATTGAAATGAAACCAGACGAACAAGTATTACAAGAAGTACAAATTACTGCTGAAAAAGCTGTAATGGAATTAAAAGCTGATAAAAAAGTATTTAATGTAGAAAAAAGTGCTTTAGCAAGTGGTGGAACTGCTACAGATGTTCTAAAACAAATTCCTACTGTAGATGTAGATTATGATGGTGGTATTTCTATAAGAGGTTCTTCTAATTTACAAGTATTTATTAATGGTAGACCTTCTGGAATTACTGGTGCAAATACGCAAGCTATATTACAATCTATTCCAGCTAATACCATAGAAAGTGTAGAAATTATCAATAATCCATCTGCAAAATATGATGCAGAAGGCGAAGGTGGTATCATTAATATTATATTGAAAAAAGATGTAAAGCAAAAAGGTGTTAATGGTAATTTTAGTATTGGTTATGGTACTAAATACGATGCTAATGCTGGTTTTTTTATCAATGTAAAGAAAGATAAAATAAATTATTCTGCTAATTATGGTTTTAATTTTATTGAAACTTTTTGGAAAGGTTTTAACGATAGAAAAAACACATTGCCAACTTTAACCAATTATTTAAATTCTAATGATTATTCTACTAGTCATAAAATAAATAATACATTATCCAATAACTTAGATATTCAAATTAATGATAAAAATGCATTAACTTTTAATACAACTTTCAATACAGGTATTAGTAATGATGAAGGTGATGTTGAAACAGAGTTTTTAGATTCGGCAGCAATATTGTATAACTATTACAAAAGAAATTATACTGATCATCAAAATGACTACAATACAGATAATACTCTAACTTATACTAAGACATTCGATAAAAAAGGTCAGAATTTAATTGTAACTGGTAATTATTCTTTTTTTAAACAACAAGAAAATCCAGAATATTATCAACCAAGTTATTTTTTAGATCAATCAATTAATGAAACTATTTTAGCTACTCAAGAACACAATGTTTCTAAAGATATTAATCACACTACTTACGGACAAATTGACTATGCTCAGCCATTTGAAAAAGCCAATGGTTTACTAGAAGTTGGTGCAAAAAGTGCTTATAGAAATATTTTAAACGACTTTACATCAGACAGTCTAAATAGAACAACGCTTAGTTTTGAACAAAATAATGGTTTAAGCAATCAATTCAGATATAAAGAAATAATCAATGCATCATATGTTATCTATGGTGGTTCGTATAAAAACTTTTCCTATAAAGGTGGTGTAAGAATGGAGCATTCTATCATAAAAGGCAATCAGTCGGTTGGAAATGTCAACTTCACCAATAAATATATTAGCTTTTTCCCTTCCGCTTATTTGGCTCAAAAGTTTGAAAAAGGTCATGAGATTTCACTACAATATAGAAGAAGCATCAATAGACCCAGAAGTAGAATGTTAAATCCATTTGGAGAATATTCAGATCCATACAATATAAGAGTAGGAAATCCAAACTTAAAACCAGTTTTTACAGAATCTTTAGAATTTAGCTATGTGAAAAATTTTAAAAATGTGTTTTTAACAAGTTCTGTGTTTTTTAAATATTCTAAAAATCCGTATACAAGGTATAGAACGCTAGACAGCAATGGTGTGGCGACACTAGATTTTGGCAACTTAGACAATAGTAAAGATGTTGGTTTAGAGTTGATATTAAGAACTCAAATTACAAAATGGTGGAATATTATGACCAATGCTAACTTGTTTGGCAATATTATTAGTGGTTCTGTTCCTAGCACTGGCGAGGTTTCTAATCAAAACATCAATAGTTTTCAGTGGAATATAAGAATGATAAGTAATATGACTGTTTGGAAAAAGACAGCAAGTATTCAAGTAATGTGGTTTTATAGAGGCAAACGAAAATTCTTACAAGGCGAATTAAAACCGTTTACTTTTGTAAATATTGGATTCAAAAAAGATTTCTTAAAAGACAATAAAGCGACGATTGCTCTTAATATTTCTGATATATTTAACACCATGAAGTTTAGAGTAAGTAGTGTTTCTGATAACTTTAGTGGTTTTGTAGAAAGAGATTGGGAAAGTTTAAGATTAAATGTAACTTTTACTTATAACTTCGGAAAGAAGCCAAATAGTACCTATAACAAGAAGAAAAAAGACCACTTCATAGATGAAGACAATTCAGATGCTGGTGGAATGTAGGAAATAAGCTGGGTTTGGTTTATTTTTAGTTTAAAAATGAATAATCAATATATCTATTGTAGAATTTTTGAGAAAAACAAATAAAATTGTGGTCTACCTGTCGATACCATGTCTGCCGACAGGTAGAGACAGGCAATCTTAAACTATGAACTGTTATAAAGTAGATTACCTGTTAGATTTCGCTACTTTCATTCCTAGTAAAAACGACTCTCAATTAGTTATTATATTTTTAAACCAAACTTATGCTACTACTTAAAAACGCTTGTAATATTTATAAGCGTTTTTTTATTTTTGAGCAATGAATTTTAATACCAATACGCAAATTCCTGTAATGGAACATTTTTACACTTTGCAAGGCGAAGGAAAATATAGTGGTACTGCTGCTTATTTTATTCGTTTGGCTGGTTGTGATGTTGGTTGTCATTGGTGTGATGTAAAAGATTCTTGGACGGTAACTAAAAATCAACTTGTAAAAATTGATGATTTAGTTAAAACAATACGACAAACGCCAACTCAAATTGTAGTTATTACTGGTGGCGAACCTTTACTGTATAATTTAACTGCATTGTGTAATGCATTACATCTACAAAATTATCGTATTCATTTAGAAACTTCTGGTGCTTATGCTTTATCTGGTAATTTTGATTGGATTTGCGTCTCGCCAAAAAAATTCAAACCTTGTTTAAAATCAATGCTTGAAATTGCCAATGAACTTAAAGTCATTGTGTATAATCAATCTGATTTTAAATTTGCAGAAGACAATGCATTACTTATAAATTCTAATTGTCAATTATTACTTCAACCAGAAGAAAGTAAACAAGAAAAAGTTTTACCTAGTATTATTACTTACATCAAAGAAAATCCAAAGTGGCAACTATCATTACAAACACATAAATATTTAAATATTCCATAAAATACAACACTATCTTTAGCACAAATATGGAATGACTTCTTAAAGCAAAATCCTAGTAATAAAACCAAAGACTTACCTACTGCTTTTTATTTCTGCGATAATGAAAAAAGTGCGAATGAATGTGCCGAATTAGTTGTAAAAGGAATAAAACAAGCTACTGTTGGTGCTTTATTTTCCTATGAAATTAATAATGAAGCATTACCAAAAGTTGGAGAACAATTTATTGTTACCGACTGGAATGGAAATGCTAAAGCAATTATTGAAACAACAAATGTAACACTTACACCATATAATAAAATAACTGCAACATTTGCAGCATTAGAAGGCGAAGGAGACAAATCTCTTGCTTATTGGAAAAGAGTACACAAAGCATTTTTCACAAGAGAAATGCAAAGTTATGATTTACCATTTGATGAAAATATGATATTGGTCTGCGAAACATTTAAAACTATTTATAAAGTTGAATAAATAAACCACTATGATTGAAAGTCAAATGCAATAAAATGCATAATTTTAACTATTCTGTAATCAATAAAATTAACACTTACAGTAGAAATGATAGTATGCTTTAAAAATTTTTAACAACATATCTGAAATTTTTACTATATTTTAGCAAGAAAAAAATTATTAATTATGAAGAACTTACTTTTTTTATTGTTTAGTTTATTTTTAGTCAGTAATATTCAAGCCCAAACTGCTCTAAACAGTATTGAAACTGCAGAATTAGATAAAGCCGATTTTACATATAGTAAGTACAAGAAAAATGTTTACTTATGTGCATCTTATAATTCAAGTACAGGAGAACCTACTAGTAAATTATTTCAATCTTGGGATATTAAACAAGGTGGTGGCTCTGTTTATATGGTGTATAATAATGGAGGCAGTGCAATAAAAACCGATAAAACACTTTCATTATTTATTGATAAATTGAAAAATGATGGAACTAAAAACTATAAAATTTACGATACTGAACATTTTGATGTAAAAAGTGGTAGTTCTTTTGCTACATATAATTACATCTTTAAAGAAGCTGGTTTTTATAAAATAGCAGTTTATCAAGATGGAAAATACTTAGCAACTACATATACTATAATTACAGTTGAAGGAAAACGGGAAGATGCAGCAAGCAATAATTATTCTAGTAATAATAATTACACTAGCAACTCTGATGCAGCAAACGATTTACTAAAAGCAGATTTAAAGTATTCAAAATACAAAAAAAATGTATACTTATGTAACGATTACAACCAATCTACTGGAGAAATAGATAATAATGATATTAGTAATAATTGGAATAGTTTAGGTTTTGTATATATCGTTTATAATAATGGAAGTGCTGCAATTGATACAAAAAACAATCTTTCTCTATTTATAGATAAAGCAAAAGAGGATGGTTCTGGCGAATATAAAATTTACGACACAGAATCTTTTGATGTTAAAAGCGGAAAATCTTGGGCAATGTACGACTACGAATTCAAAGAAGCTGGTATCTATAAAATTATGGTCTATCAAGATGGAAAGTACTTAGCTACTACTTATGCACAAATTAATGATCTGAATAAAACTAGCTCTAACAACAACTCAAATAATGAAACTAAATATACTTATAACAACAACGGAAAAGAAAGTATAAAATTAGTGGCTACTTACAATAACAATACAGGCGATTATACTGACGAAGCTTCTGCTTGGAATATTACAGACGATGCATCTTACATTTATGTTTACTATGATAATGCAGGAAGCAAAATGACTGGTACTACTTGGTTGTATATTGATAAAAAAAATGAAAAAGGAGATTATGTACCATACGGAACTGAAGAATTTGAAAACGGAAATACATGGTCGGTGTACGATTTTAACTTTAAAGATGCTGGCGATTACAAAATCTCTGCTGTAAAAGAATTAAAATATTTGGCTACAACTTATGCTACCGTTTCTAAAAAAGGAAGCAACAATAACTACTCATCAAACAACAGCGATAAAACAATATCTCTTTGCGAAGATTATAACAAAACTACAGGAAAACCATCTGGTATTTATACCACTTGGAATATAAAAGAAGATGGAGGTTATGTATATGTAGTCTATGAAAATGGTGGTAAAAAAATCAACGATAAATTGTGGTTGTATGTAGATAAAGAAAATACTAGTGGAAACTATATTGCATACGATACCAAAACTTTCGACAATACAGATGGCAAGTCATGGGCAATGTACGACTACAATTTCAAAGAACCAGGCAATTATAAAATCTCTGCTGTTAACTCATTTGGAGAACAAGCATCTGTAGAAGCAACTATAAAATTTACAGATGGTGTTAAAGTTGAAGAAAAGAAAACCATAGCACTTTGCGAATCTTACGATGATTACGGAAACGCAGTTGGTATTAATAATACTTGGCTTATTCCAAATGATGGTGGTTGGGTATATATTTTATTTGATAATGGAAGTGGAAAAGTAGGCAATGAAGACTACGCTTTATACATCGATAAAAAAAATACATCTACAGGTAAGTATGATATTTTTGATACCAAATATTTTAATGGAAAAGGCAATAATTGGTCGGTATACGATTACAACTTTAAAGATGCAGGAGATTATAAAATTAGTGCTGCAAAAGATGGAAAAATAATAGCTACTACAGAAGCCACTATTAAATACAAAACTACTAGTACTAAAACCGAAAATAAATATGCAGACAAAGTAGATACTTGGTACTACGATGGCTCTGATATATTAGTTGGTACTAGCAAATATTCTAGCGGAAGTCTTGGTGGAATTGCTACAGATTTTACTATACCAAGTTCAGGAAAAACATTGTATTTTCAGTATAAAGATGACAAAGCTTGCAAAGCAATAAAAGCTACTATTAAAATTTTTAATGGTGACAATTATAGCAACTTAGTAGAAACAAAAACCATGTTGCTTAATCCAGACCAAAAGAATTTTAACTTTGAGTACAACTTTAAAGATGCAGGAAAATATAAAGTTTCTGTTTATAACGAAGACGAAACTTTTATGAACTTAGCAATATTTACAGTTTCAAAAGAGCAAAGTTCTTATACTAACAATAGTAATAATAATGTAAATTATAACAATTCTAATAGTTATAAACAAGAACAAAGCTATAAAACAAGCGACAAAGGCAAACGCTTTGCACTAGTAGTAGGAAACGGAAACTATGCATATGCAGGTCAATTGCCAAATCCAGTACACGATGCAGAAGAAATGGCAAAATCATTAAAAGCATGTGGTTTTGAAGTTATTTTACTAATCAACACATCAAAAAAACAACTTAACGAAGCCATCAATCAATTTGGGCAATCTATTATTAGCAATAAAGATGCTATTGGAATGATATTTTACGCAGGACATGGTATACAAGCTAAAGGAGAAAATTATTTAATTCCTATAGATGCACAACTTATGGTAGAAGGCGACTTAGAGTACGAATGTGTGAATGTTGGAAAAATCCTATCTAAAATGGATGCAGCCAAAAACCAAATGAACATCATAGTACTAGATGCTTGTAGAAATAATCCATTTGAAAGATCTTGGTCTAGAAATGCCAACGGAAATGGACTAGCAAGTATGAATGCACCGGAAGGAACAATCATTGCCTATTCTACTAATCCAGGTAATGTAGCATCAGATGGAAGTGGTTATAACTCACCATATACAACAGCATTCTTAGGTAACTTACAAAAATCTGGTTTAACCATAGAAAAAGTACTAAAAAATATTGCCTTAGAATTAAAAACAACTATGCCAGGACAAATGCCATGGTATAGCTCATCAATTACAGGCGATTTTTACTTTAGACCATAATAAAAAACATAGTCATAGTTTAAACCTATGACCATTTAATCTAAAAAGAGTGTATTAAAAAATACACTCTTTTTTATACTAACCTAATTTTAACTTAAGTAACCATGTGGTGTAACTCATGGTATAATATCATTACTTGTTAAGAAGTAGTCTAATACTAATTAGTATAATAGACATGTCATCAAAATTTTCGAAATAGACAATATAAATAAACAGTACTAAGTTTTACTACATATCTCAAACCATTTCTATTGAAAAATGTTCTCGTAAAATATTTTTCCAGTATTGATGTATTAGTTTAACTATATTGTCATTATAAATATGATTACCAAATTGTTGTACTGATTGAATGCCACGCAAAGCATTGCTTACAAAAACAGCATCTGCATCGTAAAAATTTTGAATACTAAGTGATTTTTCTATGATTGTATACTTTGTATTGTACTGTAAAAAGCATTGTCGTGCTACACCTGCTACAATATTATCGCTGAGTTTTGGTGTAAACAACTGCTCTCCTTTTATCAAGAAAAGATTATAAATACTACAATCTGCAACAAATCCATTTTCGTTTTCAATAATTGCATCATCAAAATTGTTTTGTTGAGCAAAATTGCGTGCATTGTCGTATATTTTTCTGTCGTTGGTTTTGCAATTGGTAAAAATATTAGTACTAATTTTTTCTTCGCTATAATGTGTTAGTCGAATGCCTTTTTCATTGAGTGTATAAATATTATAAGGAACAGTACTTAATTCCATCGTCCATTTTTCTTCAATATTGGCTTTTAATGGAAAAAACTCTACCAATAATCTACATTTATTTGCTTCTTGACTAATACCTGAAGTACTTTCTAATAGTTTATTGATTTTCAGTACAATATCATCAATAGAGAGAATACAGTTGATTTTCAAGAAACTCTCTTGTAGTCGTTTTGCATGCAAAGAAAGCAAAGGAATTTTATTGTGTTGCACAAACATCGTTTCTATAAATCCAATATAGTTTACATCCATCGAAATACTAAAAAAGTGATTAAAAATTGTACTATCATAGAACCATCGTAAATGTATTTTACTTGTTCTTTATTGATTGTCGTGATTTTCTTTTTGGTATATACTAGCAAAAAAGTATTCAACAACATATAAGCTATTCCTATGGTAATGTGTTGTATAGTGATACTTGAAAAAGTACTAAAGAAAAGTATCCAAAGCACTAGTTGAATTAGCCAAAGTATCAATAATATCATTTGACTTGTTTTGATTCCGAAAACTGTAGGAATAGTTTTAACACCAACTGCTTTATCGTATGGAAAATCGTTCATATCAAACGGTAGTGTTATAAATAAAATAAATACAAATTGCGTTATAAAAAGCAATACATTTCTCGTAGGAAAATCTTGCCATATATTGAGCTCTACAATTGGTAAAATAATACAAGCAACCGACCACACTCCTGCTATTAAAAACAATTTTATAAATGGAATTTCTCTGAGTTTTATCCATTTGCTTTGGTATTTTATAATTGGAATTGGATATAAAAACGAAATGCATCCTACAATAAATAAAAAATACAATACATTTTTATGAATAAAAAATACACTAATAAATACGAGTATTGCTGCTACAATAAGTAGTATATTATTGATAATTGGATATTTTTCCATGTAGTGAAAAACACTATCGTTTTTATGTGTATAAGCATCTTTTTTGAAGTAAAACCATCTGCTAAATTGATAGACTAGCCAAGTAGAACTAAACACGAGTAGAATGACTTCTTTTAAATGGTTAATTGGCAATTCTAATAAGTAAGCATTACTCAATAAAAAACAGACTGCAGCAATAGCAATAAATAAGTTGGTTTGTATGAGTACTCTTAAAATAAGCACTTACAAGTATACCAAAAATAATGGATTATGTAAAACATTGTTATTGTTTAGTAGCTTGTATGTATTCCTTTCTAGTGAGTAAGTTACTGCATTGGATTTTAATGCTTGTTGATAGCTCTTGTTACAAGCAAATAGTGATAAAGACAATACAATAATATGATAAAGGTTTTCCTCATAAAATGTTGGCAAACATATGGCTATTTATTAAGAATACAAAGCTAATGGCTTTATAGTTAAAGAAAGTAAAGAAGTGTAGGTGTTTTAATTCCTGTTATTTCTGGCTAAAAAGAATCAATGCCAATATTTTATATTTATACATGATACGAAACTAGTTATAGATAATAAATATTAGAAAATAGTCGTTTTCTTTAAAAGACGCCTTGATGAAAAAACTGTTGTTAATATTAATTCCATTAATAATATGCCTTAAGACATCTTTTGGAAAAGATACTTATTATTTAAAAGGAAAAGTTTATTTCAATAGTTATGTTATGTCTAATGATTCATTTGTGATAAGCAATACTAGTTTATATAACCTTGTACATACAGATAGTAAAGGAAATTACATTGCAAAAATACCTATATTCCCAATATTAAAATATACAAATAGGTTAGATACTACTGATTTTAAACTTAGAAGTGCTAATAGACAATTACTCAATATATATAAACATTCTTACAATTTTGACACTACTAATTTTTGGCAAGATTTTACATTACTAAGTGATTCTATAAGAGATAATGACACCGTAGAATTAAACATTTATTTTAATACTGAAAGCTCTAATTCAAAAATAATAAATTCATTAATGATTGATTTTCCACCTAAACTTTCGCAGAAGTATAAAGAAAAGTTACTTAAAATTGATGAAAATAAAAAAGTAGCTTTTCTATACAAAAATCTGAGATTTATAAACTTATATAATATTAGTTTAGAAAATCTTAAAACTTTGTTAGGAAATTCTATTACTTCAGATACTTTGCGATTTGAAATAGTACATCCAGATTTGATATATTTACAATTATTTAGAAATGATGCAGGAATTGACAAACGATTAGAGATTCTGTTTCAACTACAAGATAATTATGTAAAAGATTGGAGCATTGTTGAGTTTTGGACAGAAATAAAGAACAATACACCGCTTGACTTCACTCATATAATTAAACAATATGTTACTACTGATGATATTTTAACATTTGAGGTAATTCATTAAATACAATCAATCTTTATCAAAGAATAATATTTTCTTTAAAACCCAAATACTACTAGTTGTTAATAATATTTTCTATTCCTTTTTAGTTTTTCAAACTAGAATGTCTATTTTAACCACATGAAAACTTATCAAAATTTTCTACAACACATTTTAGATAATGGCACGAAAAAAGAAGATAGAACTGGCACTGGCACTATTAGCGTTTTTGGCTATCAAATGCGATTTGATTTAAACCAAGGATTTCCTCTTTTAACCACTAAGTCAGTGCATTTAAAATCTATCATTCACGAATTGTTGTGGTTTTTGGCTGGCGATACCAATATTCAGTATTTGTGTAAGCATGGTGTTGGTATTTGGAACGATTGGCCTTATGAAAAGTATAAAAAAAGCTTGGCATTTAATGGCGAAAGCATGAAAGAATTTGCTAGTAAAATTGCCGAAGATGATGATTTTGCTTTGGCATTTGGCGAATTAGGTCCTGTGTATGGTTATCAATGGCGACATTGGCCTGATGGTAATGGTGGTGAAATAGACCAAATTGCTAATTTAGTACATCAACTAAAAAATAATCCAGATTCTAGAAGACATATTATTTCTGCTTGGAATGTTGCCGACATAGAACAAATGACTTTACCACCTTGTCATTCTTTGTTTCAGTTTTATGTAGTTGATGGTAAGCTAAGTTGCCAATTGTATCAAAGAAGTGCTGATGCCTTTTTAGGTGTTCCGTTTAATATTGCTTCTTATGCTTTATTAACCATGATGTTGGCTCAAGTATGTGATTTACAATTAGGTGATTTTGTTCATTCTTTTGGTGATGCTCATATATATACCAATCATATAGAACAAGTTAATTTACAATTGAGTAGAACACCTTACGATTTGCCACAAATGAAAATCAATCCAGCAGTAAAAAATATATTTGATTTTACATATGATGATTTTACATTAGAAAACTATGTTCATCATCCAAGTATAAAAGCAGTAGTGGCTGTATAATTACATTCGGAATAGTTTGCAAATATTTTCCCGCAGACAACGCAGACATTCGCAGAAGATTGCAGTGCTTTAGAAAAATTTTGTACAAATCTCTTTTATTACAGCAAGTAATGTGTAATTTGCATTTGTATGAAAATTGCATTAATAGTAGCAGCAGCAGAAAATGGAGCTATTGGTAAAGACAATCAGTTGTTATGGCATTTGTCTGATGATTTAAAGCGATTTAAACAATTAACCAGTGGTCATTGTATTTTAATGGGACGAAAAACTTACGAGTCGATTGGAAAAGCATTGCCTAACAGAACCAATATTATTTTATCTAATACTTTAAAAGAAGCACCTAAAGATTGCGTTTTATTTAATGATTTAGAAGCAGCTCTGTATTACGCTGTTGAACAAAAAGAAGAAACACTTTATGTAATTGGTGGTGCTACAATTTATACTTTAACCATGCCCTATTGTACTGATTTGCATTTAACCTTAGTGCATACCGAAATTGAAGCTGATGCTTTTTTTGAATTTGATGATGCACAATGGATAGTTCAGGAAAAAATATTTGTAGCCAAAGATGCCAAAAATGAATACGATAGTACTTATTTGCATTTAGTACGAAAGTAAATTTTTGAAAATTATTTATATGCTTACAGTTACTACTTTAACTCTGCTATGGTTGCTCCGTTGCCACCAAATTGTTCTTTTTCGTAGTACACTTTTGGTACTATTTATCTAACTATAAATCAATCAAATAATTCAAAAGAGCCATAATCCTTCTCTTGCAATAATTCATTAACTTCATCTATATTAAAAAATTCTGGATCAAATGCTTCATCTCCCATCCATTCCATTATTTCTTTATAATCTGGATGCTTTGGATTTTTTATAATTTCGAGAAAATCATAATAGCCCCAAACACCGCCACAGTCTTCTGGTGGACAATTCATTTTGCCTTTTATACAGACTGGATATTTTACTTTATCATCAAAAGGTAATATATTTTCTAAAATTATATCATGTTCCCAACTATCACCAAAATCATACTCGTATTTAATTTTGTCTTTTATAGTTTTTAATAAATCAGCTATTTTAAGCTTTTTTGCTTTATAATCAATATCCTCTGAATCATTCCAAAAGAAATCATCTTCTGGCACTTTTATAGAATAGAATGTTTTATTTTTTATAAAATGATGTAAGTGACAATTATACCATCCCATAGTAGTTTGTATAATTAAATGAAAATCTGATAATAGTAAATCTGATGGCACTAAAATTCTTCTCCAAATTTTAGGTTTAAAACCTACTAATGCTATTTGTATTTGATAAATTTGTTTTGGCATATAAAATTATTTTAAAACTACTGTATCAAATTTAAATATAATTCAACTTATCTTGATACAATATTAAAAAATAAACATCAACAATAAATTTAAATTAGTTGATAAAAATTGATTGTTAATCTACTTTAACTCTGCTATGGTTGCTCCGTTGCCACCAAATTGTTCTTTTTCGTAGTAGTATTGTGCTATAAATGGATAATTTTTAAGATAATTTTGTACTGCTGTTCGCAATGCACCACTGCCTCTTCCGTGTACAATTTTTACTTTAGAAATGCCATACATTAATGCTTTATCGAAGAAATTATCTAATGCTGTAAATGCTTCGTCTTTCATTAAACCTCTAATGTCTAATTCGTAGTCGAAGATACTTTTTTCAGTAATATTTTTAGAAGTATATGAAGTATTCGTATTGTTATTTTGTTTTTTTGTAGTTTCTGTTATTTTTTGCAACTGACTTAATTTAACTGTTGTTTTCATTTGTCCAAATAAAACCGTCGCTTTTTTACCATTGATTTGTAGCACCTCACCTACTTCAATTCCATCTTCTAATTTTACTTTATTACCAACTTCAATAGTACCTTTTGTAGCTTTAAACGCTTGTTGTTCTTCTTGAGTGATATTCTTTTCAATATCTATTCGTTTATCGTCAATAAACTGTCTGATGTTTGTAAACTGTTCTTTTTTGTTTTCGCTTTCTTTCCAATCACGCATCATTTTTTCTAGAGCTCTGCTTTGTTCGTTAAATGCTTCTAACAATTTCTGCTGATGACTCTTAATCAATTTCTTTTTTTCTTTTTCTAAATCTTTTTTTAATTGTTCGTAGTTAGCTACTAAATCAGTTAGTTGTTGTTCTTTTTTTTGAACATTCTTTCGTAAACCTTTTATATATTGTTTTTCTATTTGAACATCAGACAAAGTTTCATCTAAAACTTTATTATTAATGCCTGTTTTTTCTTTTGCTAACTGAATCACATCATTTGGTAAATTAGATTGTTTGGCAATTTCAAAAGTAAAAGAACTTCCTGGTTGTCCTATTTGCAATTGATACAATGGTTTTAGATTTTGTTTATCGAAAGCCATAGCTGCACTTTGAAATCCGTTGGTTTGTGCTGCAAACAATTTAATATTATTAAAATGTGTTGTAATAACAGCCAAGCAATGTTTTTGTTGTAGCAACTGAATAATTGCTTCGGCCATTGCACCACCTAAACTTGGATCAGTACCTACACCTAATTCATCTAACAAAATAAGTGTTTTACCATTAGCATGTTGTAGAAAGTATTTCATTTTTTGTAGATGTGCACTATAAGTACTCACATCATTTTCGATAGATTGTTCGTCGCCAATATCTATAAAAAAATGCTGTAAACAAGGTAAATGACTGCCTTCTTCTACTGGAATTGCCATACCGAATTGGAACATCAACTGAATTAAACCTACTGATTTTAATACGATAGATTTTCCACCAGCATTTGGTCCACTTATCACCAAAAAATTATTTGTTTTATCTAACCAAAGCGTGTTGGCTACAATAGGTTTTTTATTTTTTTGATGATGATATTGTAGTACTGGATGAATAAAGTTTTTTAAATATATTGATTTTTCTTTACTTACACTAGCAATTGTCAGTTGATTTTGTAGTGCATAATTTGCTTTGGCTTGCAAGCTATCCCAATAAGCTAAAAAAATTAATTGTATATGAATATCACTAATAAATGGTTGAATATTTTTAGTAAGTGTAGCTAAAATTTTATAGATTTCTCTTTTTTCTTCGCTAAATAAAACTAACAATTCATTATTCAGTGCTACAGTTTGTTCTGGTTCAATAAAAGTAATGGTTCCGTTATTACTTTCATCAACAATAATGCCTTTAATTTGTCGTTTAAACTCACTACGCACTGCTAAAACTCGTCTTGAATTTCGTACCGTTTCTTGAGTGTCTGCCAAAAAATCTTGTTGCTTGTAATGTAGTAATGCTTTATTAAAAACTGACTGAATTTTATGTTGTGTTTGTCTAATTTCACTTCTAATACTATTGAGCTTTGGTGAAACACTTTCATTAATAATTTTTTGGTCGATGTGTATAGTCTTTTGAATAGACAAAATCACATCATCAACTAAATTAATATTTTTTATACTATCATATAATACTTCGCATTGTGTTTGTAATTCTTTTTGATGTAATAATTTATATAGCTGTTGAAAACTCAATGATGCATAATACAACTGAATAATTTGTTCAATATCTAATACATAGTTTTCTATTGTTGCTTGATTTAAAAAAGGCAATTCATCGAAACCAGAAAAAGGTAATTTTTTATTGAGTATAATTAATTGTTGTACTTCGTGAGTTGCTTGTAGTGCTTCTTTTAATTTATCTTCATTCGTAAAGAAATCTTGTGTAGCTAAATAACTTCGTCCTAAACTACCTATACAATTAGACATTAGTTGTTGTAGAATAAAATCGAAATTAAGTTGTTCTAACAATTTATTTGGATAAATATGTATTCCTTTAACATTCATTGCTTGTTAGTTTATTCTGAATCTTTATAGAAATCTAAGATACTATTAGTTAGCGAAATATAAATAGCTTGAACCAACTCATTATTATTTAACATATTGATATGATTATTAATAATTTCAAAATCTTTTCGTTTAGCTGGTCCAGTTTGTGCATTAATTGGAGCAATGGTTTCAATTCTTTGTATAGTTTGTTGAATTAATGGCAATAGCAATTTAAAATCTAACTGATGTTGTTCGCAATATTGTTGACCTAATGCAAACAAATGATTGGTAAAATTATTGACCAAAACAGCAGACAAATGCAAATGTTTTCTGTCGTTATCTGTAATAACAAATGCTTTTTCTGAAATAGTATTGGCAATTTGTAGTAACTGTGCTTCAAATAAATTATTGGTCGTTGTAATACCAATTGGAATAGTTTTAAAATTAACTGGCACTGTTTTAGAAAACGATTGCAATGGATAAAAAATTCCTTTATTAATTATTTTATCTTCAAAATCATTAAACACTTCTAAACCAACTGTTCCTGAAGTATGTACAATAGCATGAATGTTATTAGTATCAACAATTCGATTAATAATCTTTTTAATTAAATCATCTTTAGTACAACAAAAAATTAAATCGACAGTAGTATCTAATGCATCTAAATGGTCAATTCCTTGTGCTTCAACTTGATTAGCTAAAATATTAGCATTTTCTAAATATCTGCTACAAATTTGTTGAATAGTATAACCTTTTAAATAGAGTTCTTTTGCCAAATGTGTTGCCACATTACCACTTCCAATAAAAGAAATTGTTTTAATTCCTTGCATGGCGTAATTTTCTATCCTGAATTGCTTTTCTCAAACTAATAAAAATACCTATCATCATAATAACTATTCCAAACCACAAAAAATTAATTAGTGGAAATTTAATAGCTTTCATAATAATATATTTTCTTATTTTTTGTTCTACTACTAACTCAAACTGTTTGGTTTCTGGTAATAGTTTAGTTACTGCAAATTTAATGTCATCTTTAGGATATTCATCAGCAATTGAAGTCGCCATTAAATCTCTAATAAAATAGATTGGTTCTAACATAGCAACTGTATCTAATCGTACATACTGAATGTCTAAACCTAGTGCAATATCATCAGCAAGCATTTCAAAACTATCTATTGTAGCATGTGGATTTACACCAGCAATAACTGCCATTGCATTAGACAAAGCAATAGTATCGCCAACTGCAACTGTATATGTTTTTTTAGAGATAGAATCGCTTGGTGAACCATCTTCTTTTAAAGGAACTGCTGTAACATGTGTATATAAATCGCTCAACAATGTTTTTCTTGTAGATGGTACTGGATTGTTACCCATTTTTGAATTCATTAAAATATTAGGATGTAGTACAAAAGATTTTTTTACTTTTCCTTGTTTGTTTAACTCTTCGTATCTAACATTAAAATATATATTGTTATCAGCAGATGAATCACCTAAATAAGTAACTCTATATTTTCCCATTAATTCTGGTTCATCTTTGTAGAGCAACACATTTTCTGCAATTTCATCCGTAGAAAAACCAGAACCATAATCAATTCCATATTTATTAATAGAAATAACTTCTTGTTTGCCATTAGAAATTAATATACCAATCAACATCAAAGCAAAACCAATATGTGTAACTGAACCACCAGAAAATTTAATTTTTCTTTTTAGTACATTAAGGATGTAATCTGCGTTAGCAATTACACTAAACCAAGCAGCAACTAACAATAAAATATAATCGAATTTATATAATTTATAGATAATTATAAATATAGTACTTACTACAACAGCCATTATGAAACTTAATAATAATTTTTTAAATATCTGTTTATAATCACTATGTTTATATTTAAAGAATTGTGTTACAGCAGAACCTATTGCTACAAAAATGGCTAACCAAATTTGTACATTGTTGTAGTGTGCTTTTATGTTTGATGGTGGTGCTAAATCTTTCGTTAAAAAAGGCAACTTATTAATTACAGGAAATGAAGTTAGTACTATAATATGCATCGCTGACAATGCAAAAATTAAACTACCAATAAACAACCAAAACTCTCTAGAGCTTGTAGCTTCTTCTTTTTCTGGTGTAGGAATTTCTTTTTTTGTCAATCTATAAATCAACAAGCCAAATAAAGGAAATAAAAATGCAAAGATGCACAATAGTAATTGTCCACTCATTCCCATATCTGTAAAAGAATGTACTGATGCATCGCCTAAAACACCACTTTTTGTTAGAAATGAAGAATACATCACCAATATAAAAGAAGCGAAAAACAAAATATAGGTAGCAGTTAGTGAATATCCTGTTTTTTTAGCTGCCATTAATGTATGAATTGCTGCTGCTAGTAATAACCAAGGTACTAATGATGCGTTTTCGACTGGATCCCAAGCCCAAAATCCACCAAAATTAAGTGCTTCGTAAGCCCAAGCACCTCCCATTAAAATTCCAGCACCTAAAATCATTAAAGAAAATAAAGCCCAAGGCGATACTGCTGTTAACCAATTTTTGAAATCTTTTTTCCAAAGTGAAGCAAAGGCATAAGCTGCTGGAATTGCTGTTGATGCAAATCCTAAAAATAGTGTTGGTGGATGTATGACCATCCAATAATTTTGTAGTGATGGATTTAGTCCTGTTCCGTCTTCTGGAATGTAATTTGGATTCATTTTGAAGATTGGAATATCCATCGTATCTTTTAACAAAGCAAATGGACTTGAACCCATTTTGTAGTTGAAAATATACACTCCAAGCAACATTGAACCTAGTAATACTTGTGCTAAAGCCATAAAACTCAACACTGGCGATTCGTATTCTTTGGCTTTAAAGATGAGTACTAATCCTAAGATAGCATGCCAAAACATCCATAGTAGTGTACTACCTTCTTGTCCTGCCCACATTGCCGAAAACACAAAATAAAAAGGCAATTCTTTTGATGAGTGTTGCCATACATATTTATATTGAAATTGGTGTTGTAGTAATATAAAATAGAACACTACAAATACGCTGATAATACCAAATACATGAATGATGAAACTTGTGCGTCCGAGTTTTATCCAGTTTTGTTGTTGTAAAATATCTTTAGTTGAAGCTGCTAAAAAATAACTTACTGCTGATAATAATGCAAAGCAAAAACTAAGAATTATAAAGAAATGACCTAATTTACCATAGAAAAATTCTGCACCTTGAGCGTGTATATTCATAAATTATCCTTGAGTTTTTTCTACATATTTACTTGGACACTTCATGAGTATGTCTTTTGCTACAAAAACATCATTTTCCATATTTCCAATGACTACAATTTTTTCACTTCGTTCTACATCTCTAGGTTTTGCTTTTTTTACTATTACTTTCTTTTCTACGCCTTTTTGGTCGATGATATACATAGAAAACTCATTTGGATTAACTGTTGGTTCATAGACTATTGGTTTCTTTAGGTTTAAAACACCTACTACATTAATTTCTTTTCCTTTTTTAGCGTAAGCAGATTCAAATGTTTCGTATCGACTGAAATTGCCTAGAAGCGATATAAGTACTACAACCATTACTGCTATAAGTACTAAAGCAATGATATGCGTTTTTTTCATGATGCAAAATTAGTAAAAAAGCATTCATGTTTGGTGAAATTAATATTATGTAACAATGATTAGTGAAATGCTAATACTAATTAGTATTCAAAACAGCTTTATTCTTTTGCATTTTTGTTGCTGTTTAGTTAAAATTAATTCAAGCTACTGAAATCTACTGGAACTACTCTTGAGATTCCTTTTTTTACCATTGTAACGCCATAGATTGCATCTACAGCTGCCATAGTCATTTTATTGTGTGTTACTATGATAAACTGCGAATTATTAGAGAAATTCTTTATCGCATCATTGAATTTTTTGATGTTAGCATCGTCTAATGGTGCATCAACCTCATCTAAAATACAAAATGGTGCTGGTTTATATAAGTATAATCCGAATAAGAGTGATAAAGCTGTTAGTGTTTTTTCTCCACCAGACAATTGATTGATAGATTGTGGTCGTTTGCCTTTGGGTTTTGCCATAATATCAATTTCTGATTCTAATGGATCATCTGGATTGATGAGTACTAAATCGCAAGAGTCATCTTGTGTAAACATGCTTCTAAATACTTCTATGAAATTTTCTCTTACTGCATGAAATGTTTGTAAAAATTGTTCTTTGGCAGTAGTTTCAATTTCTTCCATCGTGTCGAGTAAATCGGTTTTGGCTTGTTCCAAGTCTGCTCTTTGTGCTGTAATGAAATCAAATCGTTCTTTCATTTCATTATATGCTTCTTCTGCCATTGGATTGACATCTCCAAAATAATCTATTTTTCTTTTGACTTTGTCTAATCTATCTTTAATATCGTCTTTAGAATCTTCTGGTAACTCTAAGTTTTCTTCAAAAGAAGCCATTTCGATATTAAACTCAATAGATAGTCTTTCTTTTAATAGATTTAAATTTAATTTTAAATCGCTAATTTCTTCTTTTCTATTTTGAATGTTTTGTTCTACTTGTTGTCTTTGTTTTTGTTGATTTCTGATATTGTCTTCAGTTGTACTAATGCCTTCTTTTATTTCGTAGTAATTACCTTCTTGTGATGAAAGCAATTCCATTTTTTCTTCTTTGTTGTTATAATCTGTAATTAACTGATTCTCTAGTTCTTTTACTTGTTGTGTAATTTGTTCAACTTCTTGATTAGATTGATTAATTTCTTCGTCTGCACTTGCTAATCTATTTTTATTGTCTTCTAGCTGATTTTGCTTGTACTGTAAATTCTGTTGATTAGATTTTAATTTATTTTCTTGTTGTATATATAAAATATTTACATTATTATATTGTTGTGATAATTCTGAATACAATTCATTGGCTTTCTTAAAATCGTTATCTAAACTTGTATAACTTTCTTGTTCTGAACTAGCAACAGCAATACTTTGTTCTAAATCGGTTTTTAATGGCTCAATTTCTGTCTTAATTTGCGTAATACTTTCTGCCAACAATTGAGCTGTATTCGTATATTTTTCTACCGAATTTAATTCGCTATCTAGTTTACTTTTTAAACCAACTAATTCTTTTTCTAAATTTTGTAGCGTAAAGTTTTCTCTTTGAATGGTATTTTTATACGAATTGACTTTTAGGTGATTGAGTTCGTTTTGAACTGTTTGTAATTTTTCTTTTAGTTTAAGTGTTTCTGTATCTAACTTTTTAATGTCTTTTTCAAGAATTTCTAAGTTTTTTAAACGACCTAATCTTTTTCCTTCAAACAAACCAACAGCACCACCACTTAATTGTTGTGCAGATTTTTGTATTTGTCCGTTTGCACTTACAACAACAGCTTGTTCATCATTTAATGTTTTATATACTTGTTGGATATTCGCATTTTCGTTAGCAATATAAATATTGTCTAATAATATTTGTAATAAATTCTTATATTGGTCATCAACCTTAATTAAATCTATTGCTAAGTTGGCATCATCGACTTTTTTAGCTGATGAATTAATTTTATAATTATTAAAATAATCTAATACTAAGAAACTTGCTTTACCTGAAGAACTTTTAGACAAAATATCGATGGCATTATATGCTTCGGTTTCGTTTTGTACTATGAAATTACTGAGATATGGTGCTAAAACTGCTTCAATAGCAACACGATTATTTTCATCTGTATAAATAATATCAGATAACAATGGTGTGTCTTTTAACCAATTGACATTTTTCTTTAAAAACTTAATAGATTCTGGAAAACCTTCTAAGTTATCAACCATGTTTTTGGTTAACTTAAACTCGTTGTTTTTTGCATCAAGTGTTCTATTCTTAAGCGTTAAGTCTTGTCTGGTTTGCTCTGTAAGTGCTTCTTTCTCTTGAATCGCCAAATCGTTTTGTTCTTCCTTAGCTATTAATTTATCGACTAAATCTTTTTGTTTGTCTACTTTTTGTTGCGTTTGCTTTAAATTGTCTTCTATCGTAGCAATTTGCTTTTGTCTTTCTTCGTTTTCAAAAACTGATTGTTGTGCATTTTTTTCTAAAGTCAACAATTCTGTTTCTTTAATTGCAATATTTTTTTCGAGCGAAGTAATTTTTTGTTGAGCAACAGAAGATCGTTCTTTCGCAGCTTCTACATTGGTACGCATAGCTAAATTTTGTTCTCTTTGAGTTTCTAACTTTTCTTTAGCACTGTCGTAATCAACCTTAATCGTATCTAGTTTAGATTGATCTTGAATGTGTAGTTTTTCTAAATCTTCAATTGCAGTAAACAAATTATCAATAATTTCTTTGGTTTGCGTAGTTTGTTTTTGTAATTGATTGATTTTATCGTTTAGAAAACTTACTTTTTGTTCAGCAATTTTTTTGTCACTTTCTTTTTGTTGAATGGTTGCTAAAAACGAGTTGAGTTCTTTTTGCTGTTCAGAAAGGTGTTTCTCTTTCTCTAAAACAACTAATTTTTGTTTCTCTAATTCTGCTTCAAACGATTCTAGCTTGGTAATTACAGCTAATTTCTCATCTTCACTATCTTGAATAACTTTTTTGGCTTTAGCAAAATCTTCGTTAATAGCAAATAATTCATGCTTGGCTAAATCGATACTTAAAACTTTGTATTCTTCTTTAAATGCTTTGTATTGTTGTGCTTTTTTAGCTTGTGTTTCTAGTGTTTTTAGATTTTTTTCTATCTCGTATAATAAATCTTTTACTCTATCTAAATCTGCTTCGGTAGCATTTAATTTAAGAATGGTTTCTCTTTTTCTAGTTTTAAATTTAGAAACACCAGCAGCTTGTTCTATTAGTGTTCTTCTTGCACCATCAACATCATTCAGAATTTGGTCAATCATCTTTAACTCAATAATAGCATAAGAATCTGTACTAATTCCTGTATCCATGAACAGCGTACGAATATCTTTCAATCTACAATTAACACCATTGAGTTTATAATTGCTATCGCCATCTCTTGTTAAAGTTCTGGTAATGGTAACGCTTTGAAATTCAGTCGGTAATATATTTTTAGTATTATCTAGTGTAATAGAAACTTCACAAACATTAGCTTGAGCTTTATCGGCAGAACCATTAAAAATAATATTCTCCATTTTTTCTAAACGAAGTGCTTTGTTTTTCTGTTCACCCAAAACCCAACGAATAGAATCTACTACATTAGATTTGCCACAACCATTTGGTCCGACAATACCTGTAATATTTTGATCAAAATTAATGAGTGTCTTATCCGCGAAACTCTTAAATCCTTTTATCTCAATACTTCTCAATCGCATAGCCCACAAATATAGCTAAAATGAAATATTTGCTCTAATTAATTTGTTTAAGTTATGCTCATTTTTTACATTTGGTTGATGGAATTTTTATTTGTCCTTGGAGCAATTGCTTATTATATCTACAAAGTATATCAGGAAACGCAGAAACGCAATCAGCAATCTACGCCTACTAATACGAATAAACCTAAGAAAAAGACCGCAATGCAGTCTATTGAAGATTTGTTGAAAGAATTAGAACAGAAATCAAATCCACAACAAGAACCTCCTAAGCCAAAGCAAATGGTTCAACCAAAAAAGAAAGTGGTTAACGAACCAGTTAGTGAAATTGATACACTTAATTATGACGATGTTTTTGCAGATGAATCTAAGATTGTTAAGCTAGAAGATAAGTATGAGTCGATTATGGATACTACTGATAGTGATAATATTTATGATTTTGAAGAAATAGATGACTATGATAGTGGACACAGTGATAAGCATCGTAAAAAAACTAAAGTACTAGCTATTAATGGCAAGAAAATAAAAGCAAAAGATGCTTTTGTGTACAGTTTAATTTTTGATAGGAAGTATTAGAAGACAATTTCCATTTTAATTGAAAGAAAATTTGATAATTAGCATCCTTTTTATCACCAAGTGTGAAAAACATGTTAGTATTTTTTAACGATAATTTTAAATAACAAATAAAAATTAATACTACATTTGTATCAACCAAATCAAATTAAAATGAAAAAATTATTTGTATTATTCGCTGCTGCTACATTATTTGTAGGTATGGAAGCATGTAAAGAAAAACAAGAAACTAGCGATGTTGATGTTGAAGTAACAGCAGATGATGCTGGTGATGTAGTTGAAGAAGTTGCTGAAGATGTATCTGAAGCTACTGACGAAGTTGCTGACGCTGCTACTGATGCTACTGAGCAAGTTGCTGAAGAAACTCACGCTGAGTAATTCTGAGCAAATCAGTGAAATTAAAAGCTCCAACGATATCGTTGGAGCTTTTTTTATAATAATAATTACAAGAAACTGTAACATCTAATCTTTTCTACTAGCAATATACTTTAGTATACTTGTTCTTACAACACACCTTTGGTACTTGGAATTTCGTTGCTGCCATTATCTGCTATTGCCATTTTGATTGATTTGGCGACAGCTTTAAAAATAGCTTCTATTTTATGATGTTCGTTATTGCCTTTGGCTTTGATGTTTAAATTACATTGAGCTGCATCGCTAAATGATTTCCAAAAATGATAAAACATTTCGGTAGGCATATCTCCTACTTTTTCTCTTTTAAATTTAGCATTCCAAACGAGCCAAGGTCTTCCAGAAAAATCTATAGCTGCTTGTGCTAGAACATCGTCCATTGGTAATAAGAAACCATATCTATTGATACCTTTTTTATTACCTAGTGCTTGTTTAAATGCTTCACCTAATGCAATTGCTGTATCTTCGATAGTATGGTGTTCGTCTATTTGCAAATCTCCTTTTACATCTATATTAATATCGCAATTAGAGTGCTTAGCTAATTGCTCTAACATGTGATTAAAAAACTCTAATCCAGTGTTGATGTTATATTTCCCAGTACCATCTAAAGCCAAATCTATTTTTATTTTAGTTTCGTTGGTATTGCGTTCTATGTGTGCTATTCGTTTTGGTTGCGTTAAAAATTGATATATCTCTTTCCAATTTTCGGTTTGCAAAACGATAGTTTCTTTTAGTGCTGTTTGATTGAGTAAATCATCATCTGAAGTATCGGCACTTCTACCAATTAAAATACCTTTGCTATTTAAATTTTTAGCTAATTGAATGTCTGTTAATCGATCGCCAATTACAAATGAATTTAATAAATCAACATTTGAATTATTCATATATTGTGTAAGCAATCCAGTATTTGGTTTTCTTGTTGGAGCATTGTCTTTAGCAAAAGTTCTATCTATTAATACTTCTTTAAAATGTACGCCTTCACTTTCAAACACACGAAGCATTAAGTTGTGTACCTTCCAAAATGTATCTTCAGGAAAACTAGCAGTACCTAATCCATCTTGATTGGTAACCATGACTAAATCGTAATTGGTTTCTTCTACAATTTTTTTGAGATAATACAATACATTTGGTAAGAAGTTTAATTTTTCAAAACTATCTACTTGAAAATCATCTTTTGGTTCAGTAATTAGTGTACCATCTCTATCTATAAATAATATTTTTTTCATGTTTATTTTAGTTGTTTGTATTGTTGTCTTGCATCAATAAAAGCTGATATAATAACTTTTTTATTTATTTCATCTATAATATAAAGTAATAGAATATAATTTTTAACCACACTCATTCTAACCGTATTATCTATATGATAAATTGGAGATGCTTTGGGAAATTTTTTCAACATTTTAATAGTCTTATTGATATTCTTCTTAAGTTCATCAATACTTTTTTTAGTCCAAGTTTTCTCAATAAAATTTAAAATCTGTTCTAATGAATTAACAGCTGTAGGTGTAAACTCTATAGTATAAGCCATGAACCAAACTTTTGTTGTACTACTTCCTTACTAACAAATTGATTATTTTTAGCTTCTTCTATGCCTTTATCTATTTCTGCAATTTGTTCTTCAGTCAAAACAAATAAGTGTCCTTTTAAATTAACTAATTCTTCAAAATTAGCAAAACTATCTTCATCTGCATCATCAATCATTTTTTTTACTGCTTGTTTTCTCTGTTCTAAAGTCATCCTAAAATATTTAGTTTAATAAAGTTATTGATAATTTTTCAAACTTGTCAATAATTGTTGATTCTCATTTGCAGTGCCAAAAGTGATTCTCAATGAATTTTCGCACAAAGGTAATTTAGATCTGTTTCGGACTACAATATTATCTTTAATTAGATGTTGATAGAGTTTATTGGCATCATCTACCTTTATCAATACATAATTGGCAGCTGTTGGATAAATTTTCTCGATAAAAGAAAATTGTTTGAGTGCTTCTAATAATATATTTTTTTGTTCTATAATTTCGTTGATATAATCTGTTTTTGTTTGATGATGTTGTAGTGCATTTAAAACCGTTTCTTGTGTATGCTGACCAATATTATATGGCATTTTAATGGTATTTAATGCTTGTATAATTTGTTCATCTGCCATTAGATAACCTAGACGAATACTTGCCATTCCCCAAGATTTTGAAAATGTTTTGAGTACTACTAAATTATTAAACTGATGCAAATGACTTACAAATGAAGTAGCATCAGAAAAATCAATATAAGCTTCATCAATAACAACTAGTCCATTAAAGGCATCTAAAATAGATAGGATATCATCGGTGTGAATTAAATTTCCTGTAGGATTATTTGGATTACAAATAAATATTATTTTTATACTATCATCATTACTTATTCTATTTAATATTTTATCAATATCTAATTGATAGCTGCCTTCTAACAATAAAATTTCTTGTTTGTGAATATGATGAACATCTGCACAGTGTTGATACATTGAAAAAACTGGTGGAAAATATAGTATAGCATCTTGCTTTGGCTCACAATAAGCTCTAATCAATAAATCAATACATTCATCACTTCCATTTCCAATAAATATTTGTTTTGGTGATATATCTTCTAAAATAGCTAATGCATTTTTAATATCTGTTTGCAAAGGATCTGGATAACGATTACAAGAATAGTCGGAAACAGAGCCGAAAGGATTTTCATTAGCATCAATAAAAATAGCGTTGCTACCATCAAATTCTAATCGTGCAGCAGAATAAGCTTGCATTTGTAGAATGTGATTTCTAATAATATTATTAAGGTTAATTTTTTTCATAAATAGATTTTAAACGAATGCTCACTGCATTTTTATGTGCTTGTAATTGTTCATTTGCTGCCATTATTTCTATGGTGTTACCTATATTTTGTAATCCAATTTCAGATATATGTTGAAAAGATATTTTTTTCATAAAGCTATCAACCGAAACACCACTATAAGACAAAGCATAACCATGTGTAGGTAAAGTATGGTTAGTACCACTTGCATAATCGCCAGCACTTTCTGGTGTATAAGCACCAATAAATACAGAACCAGCATTGCTCACTTTTTCTGCTAATTCAGTTGCATTTTCGGTTTGTAAAATCAAATGTTCTGGTGCATAAGCATTGCTAAATTGCATTGCTTCATCTAAAGAATGCAATAAAATCAACTGACTATTTTCTAATGCTTGTGTAGCAATTTCTTTTCGTGGCAATTGTTGTAATTGTTGATTAACGGCTTGTTCTACTGCGAACAACTTCTCTTCATCATCGGTTAAAAAAATAACTTGACTGTCTATACCATGTTCTGCTTGAGATAATAAATCGGCTGCAATAAAATTAGCATTGGCATTTTTATCACCAATCACTAAAACTTCACTTGGTCCAGCTGGCATATCAATTGCAATACCATGTGTGCTAATTAATTCTTTAGCTTTAGTAACAAAAGCATTTCCAGGACCAAAAATTTTATAGACATTTGGAATAGTTTCTGTACCAAAAGCCATAGCAGCAATAGCTTGAGCTCCACCAACTTTATAAATTTGATGTACACCACAAAGCTGTGCTGTGTATAAAATTGCAGGATGAATTTTGCCTTGTTGATTTGGTGGCGAACACAAAATAATAGACTTACATTGTGCAATGTTTGCAGGAATTGCCAACATCAATACTGTAGAGAATAAAGGAGCTGTGCCACCAGGAATGTATAAACCTACTCTTTCTATTGGCAACGATTTACGCCAACATTCAACACCTTGCATTGTAGTAATTTTATCTTCTATTTTTACTTGAGCTTGATGATATTTTTCTATGTTTGATTTTGCTTGTTGAATGGCTTGTTTTAATTCATCATCGACTAATGTTATTGCAGTTTCAATTTCTTCTTTAGTTACTAAAAAGTCATCTAACTCTACCTTATCGAATTTAAGTGCATATGCTTTTAAAGCTTCATCTCCATTAGAAGAAACATCATATAAAATATCATTCACAATTCTATATATATCTTCATCATCTGAAAATGGTCTTTGCATTAAGCTCATCCACTCTAAACCTTTTTCTGGATACTTAACAATATTCATTTTAATAAATTAATTTTTCAATAGGTGTAACTAAAATTCCTTCTGCTCCAGCATCCTTTAATTGCTGAATAATCGTCCAAAAATCTTTAACGGTAATTACAGAATGTACAGAACTCCAACCAGATTTTGCTAATGGTAAAACCGTTGGACTATTCATACCTGGAAGAATAGCTACAATTTTATCTACACATTCATTTGGTGCATTTAATAAAATGTATTTGTTATTCTTTGCTTTTTGAACTGCTACAAATCTAAATATTAATTGTTCTAATATTTTATTTTTTTCTACAGATAAATTTTTATTAGCAATTAATACTGCTTGCGATTTAAACACTGTTTCTACTTCTTTTAATCCATTACTCAATAAAGTAGAACCAGTACTTACAATATCACATATAGCACTTGCTAATCCAATACTTGGTGCAATTTCTACCGAACCACTTATTTCGTGAATATCGGCAGTAACATTATTTTTAGACAAATAATTGTTCAATATATTTGGATAAGAAGTAGCTATTGATTTACCATGAAAAGACTGTACACCATTATAAGCATCATTTTTTGGAATGGCTAATGACAATCTGCATTTACCAAAGCCCATATCTAATCTATTATCTACTTGACTGCCTAATTCTGCTATCACATTTTCTCCTACGATGCCAATGTCTGCTACACCATCTTCTACATAACCTGGAATATCATCATCTCTTAAAAAGAGAATATCCATTGGGAAATCGTAGCAAGCTGTAGTTAACTTACCAGAACTATTTGGAAAAGAAATATCACATTCATTAATCAGTTGTATTGATTTTTCGCTGAGTCGCCCTTTTTTTTGAATAGCTAATTTTATTCTTTGCATGATTTTAAATTTATCCTATTTTGGATTAAGATTTTGAAATTAATAATTGAAAAAGTAAAAATACGATATCGTATATCAATGAAATGTAAAATATCACGCCTAAGCGTGATGAAAATGATGTTGTAGTATGAAAGACAATGTTTTCATTGTGGTGCAAAGATATTAATTTTTGATAATAAACAATAAAAATATTGACATTATAAAAAAAATAGCACAACTTGTAGTATAATTCAAAAGTTGATTTATACAATAACAGTTTAGTTCAAGTGTCCATCATTAATTTGGTGGACATTTTTTTTGACTTTTACAAGTAATTTAATTAAACTTGTTAAAAATTAATTAACATGGGAATTTTATCATGGATTTTATTCGGATTGATTGCAGGTGCAATAGCTAAAATGATTATGCCAGGCAAAGATCCAGGTGGTTGGATTATCACTATTTTACTAGGAATTGCTGGTGCTTTTGTAGGTGGTTTTATTGGTAGTTTACTAGGTTTTGGAGATGTTAACTCGTTTGACATCAAATCATTCTTAATGGCAATTGGTGGTGCTTTAATTATTTTAGTTGGCTATAGAAAGCTAAAAGGTTAATTACTGCTTAAGCAATTTTGTTGTATAGATAGTATTGTCATCTTGAGTAGATACTTGTAATAAGTACATTCCTTTTGCTAGAAAATCTACATTCAGTGCTATAATATTACTATTAATTGTTCGAGTTGTTGTATTTAATACTCGTCCTGTTATATCTGTATATGATAGTGTTACTTCTTTTTGCAACAACTCATTAGGTAGCTGAATATTTACCTTATCTACTATTGGGTTTGGATAAACCGATAGTGGTTTTATTGTATTCTTATTAATTGCAGTAACTGTTGTTGTATCATTTATAGCTTCTTCACAAAATATATTATACAAAAACTGTTTAGATTTTTCTCTTATCATTCTAAAAGTAGCTGTGTCTGCATATTGATCCACTGGATGTCCGTAACCTTCTACTGGATAGAACTCGGAATTCATATTTAATCTTACTGTATTATTATAAATTGGTTTATCGCCATAAAAATATCCAAGGAAACAAGCTGCGGTAACAAAACAACCTAATTCGTATGGTACAGTAAAATCTATTGTATTATGAAATCCGATATAATTAATATCAGCATTATTATTCAAATAATTAGGATCGTGTAATGCTCCACTACAACTTATAACTGTTTTTACATTATTAGATGAATAACCAGCATTACCACTATTGCCTTCTAATCCACCTAATACATCAAAATTTGGTTTAAAACGAAAATCCATTTCTGAAGTATCATCTAAAAAAATAGTATGTAAAGAAATAATAGCTCCAGCAGAAGATCCATATAAAATAATATTATTCGTATCAATTCCATACGAATTTCCATTTTCTACTACATCTTTTTTGAAAAAACGAATAGCTGCTTTTACATCGTGCATACCACGAATTATTGCTTGATAGAAATTGTTATAATCGGCAAAATCTAAAATTGGATTAAAAATGGTAGTTTGTTGAACTCTATATTCTATGTTTGCCGTAGCATAACCTAAACTTGCAAAATAAGCTGCTGTTTGATTGATGCCTTGGTCATTTCTATCGCCACCAATAAAAGAACCACCATGAACAAAAATAATGAGTGGTTTTTTATTTTCGTTATCTATTGTTGGATCTGGCGTATATACATCTAACAATAAATTGGTTGGGTTATTTTTACTATCGAAATTGAAACCGTACTGAATATCAGTGTACTTTTTAACTGGAAAAGTAGTATCTATATATCGATTGCCACAATCAGCAAAAATATAAGACACAAAAACAAATAACAAAGTAAATAATGTAAAGATTTTATTCATACAAATAAAGTTACACACTATTTATTTAACAACCAAGATTTAAAACCAGCAAAGTCTTTGTTTAGTGAAATGCTTTGTTTTTTTCCATCGATGATATGTTGTAATCTTTCTGGAACTGCTACGACTTCTTCTATAATTGGTGTAATGACTTCGCCAAATTTCACAGGATGTGCTGTTGACAATGCAATACTGTTAGCATTTTGAATATCATTTTCTTGTTGAAATTGTTGCATGCCTAAATATGCAACTGCTGTATGCGGACACATTAAATAATCTTCTGTTTTATATATTTTTTTAATACATGCTTTAGTTTGTTCATCATTAAAACTATACGCAACAATATCTTGTTTTAGTTCACTTAGATTATTGTTATAGATATCCATCATTCTAACAAAATTGCTAGGATTACCAACATCCATTGCATTAGAAATGGTTTGCACACTTGGTTTTGGTTCAAAATTTCCACTATTATAGTACTGCGTAAAAATGTCATTATCATTAGTACTAGCTATCATTTTTTTAATAGGCAAACCCATTTTTTTTGCAAATAAACCAGCAGTAAGATTGCCAAAATTTCCACTTGGAACGGAAAAATATAAATCTAGATTTTTATTTTCCAATTGTTTGTAAGCATAAATATAATAAAATGATTGAGGAATTAATCGTGCTATATTTATTGAGTTAGCTGAAGATAAAGTCATCGCATTATTTAAATCTTCATCTAAAAATGCTTGCTTTACCAAAGCTTGACAATCATCGAAAACACCATCAATTTCAATAGCGGTAATATTGGCACCAAGTGTAGTAAATTGTTTTTCTTGTATATCACTCACCTTTCCTTTTGGATACAAAATAGTTACATCAATTCCTTCAACATTTAGAAAACCATGAGCAACTGCACTTCCAGTATCGCCACTTGTAGCTACTAAAATATTGACTTTATTATTTTCGTTTCGTAGGAAATGCCCCATTAGTCGTCCCATAAATCTTGCACCAAAATCTTTAAAAGCTAAAGTTGGTCCATGAAACAATTCTAGTATCTCTTGATTTTTTAAATGCACTAAAGGAGCATCAAAATTATACGCTTGTTCTATAATTTTCAATAAATCTACATCTGTAACAACATCACCAATTAAATTCTTAGCAATACGAAATGCCATTTCATTATAGGTATAACTATCTAAGTTTTTCCAAAAATCATCACTTAGTTTTGGAATATTGTATGGCATATACAAACCATTATCTGGTGGTAAACCTTTAAGTACTGCTGTACTTAAATCTACATCTTGCGATTGGTGTTTTGTTGAGTATAGTTTCATTTTTATAATTAATGCTTAAAGATGAAAAAATACTAGGATAGTTAAAAGTTTGTGATGTTATTTTATTGTTGATATGTGTAATTAAATAAGTTAAGAGTAGATGCTTATAATTTTCCATCTATACTGAGTGAGGTGCGAACAAAATATTTCATTACTAAGACGAAAAATAAAAAAAACTGCCATCCTTCCGTAATTTTGAGGAACAAAAAATATACAGAATCTAAAATGATAAAGCAGTCTTCAGTATAGTATGAAGTCATCTTCATGCTATATTTTCACCAAAGCATATTGCGTATTTTAAGTATTTTAATGAAAAATACGCAAGTTATAAATTACAAGGATATTTAAAATACGCAAAAACATATCTTTTGTATAGTATTGAAAATAAAACCATTATAAATAAAAATTATTTTTAGCAAAAAAATATACGCAATTCAATTTATTGCGTATATTTGGGTGATGTGCAAAAGTCTCCGCTACCGCTGCGTCTTTTGCACATCGGAGGGCGGATTACATCCGCTGATGCGTCGAACGGTCTTCGCTGTCGCTACGACCTTCAACACATCAGCGGATTTGCAAAATCCTTTCGCTTTGTGTAACTTCGTTACACGCTTCAGGACTTCGCAAATCCGCCCTCCGTTATGCACAATTATAAAAGACCCTGAAGAACTAGAAAAATGAATACATTAGAAAAAGTAAAATTTGTTACGAAGGACTTTTTAGAAGGTTTAAAAAACTCTGATATAAAATCTGAAACAGAAGAACTTGACTTTAAAGAAATCTTTAAAATATCTGACACATCAAGTAAAGTTGAATTTATTAAAGATTTTTTAGCTTTTGCAAACTCTAAAGGCGGACATATTGTCTTTGGGGTAAATAAATCTTATGAATGGATTGGTTTAGATGATAGAAGTGATTCAGACGTAGATGAAGCGAACATTGCAAACATCCTAGACTCTTATTGTGATGGTGAAATAAATTATGTCACTAATACTATCGAATTAGAAGGCAATTATTTTTTTGTGATTTATATTTTTCCATCAATCCCAATAATACCATTTAAAAAAGATGGTCAGTATCAAAAAAATAATTGGAAAAATGGTAAAAACACCAATGTCGTAGTTTTTAAAAGTGGGGATGTTTATTGCAGAAGAGGTAGTCGTTCAATTAAAGCTGATAATCTTTTTTACAAACTCAAAAGCAATAATTTTGGAATTATTGAAAATGTTTCACAGCAACCAATTATGTATTCCGAGTTCATAGGAAGAAATGAGTATTTAATTGATTTAAATAAGAAATTAGCTAACCAAAACAACAGAATTATACAAATTGATGGGATTGGCGGAATTGGCAAAACAAGTTTTGTTCATTATTTTGTTTCACAATTAATTCATAATAAAGACTATAAAAACAATTTTGATTTTGTAATATGGACTAGCTCCAAAAGAAATAAGTATACACCAGGTGGAATTAAAGTATTGACTGAATTTATATCAAATTATTCTGATTTGATAAATGAAATTTATGAATTCATTGTAAAAAATCAACTTTTAAGTATTGAAAATGAGGTTGAACAGGATAATATAGAACTTGTATTAAAATTTCTATCAGAAAACAAAGTATTGCTAATCGTTGATAATCTTGAGACACTTAACGATACCGATTTGATTAGTTTTTTAGAACACTTTCCTTTAAAATCGAAAGCTATATTAACGACAAGAGAAACTCTTGGAGATTTTTATATGTCGCGAATAAATTTGAATGGCTTTAATCGTGAAAAAGAATTTCCTGAGTTTTTATTATCACAATATTCTAATTTTAATGGAGAAGGTAACTTTTTAGAATTATATGAAAAAAATCTCGATGACTTGTATGCCTACACCAAAGGTATGCCATTAGCAGGTCAATTGATTACTCATCAATTATCACAAGGCACTCCAATAGAAATTGTATTAGAAAACTTAAAAAGTGGCAAAGCTTATGAAGATATTTTGACGTTTTGTTTTAAAGGCTCTATAGAAAAATTATCAATTATTGAAAAAACAGTTTTATTCATTTTTTCATTATCTGAAAAAGAATCACTATTAACAATAGATGATTTGATTTATATAAGTGGTTTTACAAATGATGAAATTGGGCTTCAAGCCATACCAAGACTTACCACTATTTCATTGTGTTATAAGAAAAAATCCGATACAGGTATAATTGGGTACTCAATTCCTTATCTAGCAAAGATTTATTCAAAGCAATATCTTGCATTAGACAATGAGGAAGAAATCATTGCTAAGTATGAGAATTTTATTCAAGAAAAACTAAAATTCAGCTCATCAGACAATTCCGTTATCAATCTTTTTTATAGATCTCAAGCAAAAAATCATAATGAAAAAGTCCTTGCTGATACGGCACTTAAAATATTGTCGATAGCATCTTATGATTATGAACTGGCTATCAAATTAATTGATGAATTAATACTTCAGAACAACAAATTTCCTTTTCTTTATTTGATTAAAGGTAAAATTGAAGAAAATAGTTTTTATCGAGATTCATTAGAAAGAGCTAAAAAAGAATTTCTTTTTGCAATTCAACTCAATGAAAATTATTTAGAAGCATTAATTGAATTAGGATATATTGAATATAAAAGTAGAGTTGGTAATAAGGAAAAAGCCAAAGAATTTATACAATCAAGTATTAGTTACTTCGAAAAAGCTTACAAAATTGAACCTAATGACCAAAGGGTTTGTCTAGGACTAGCACAAGGATATTCAAAAAAGGCTTCAGGAATTAGCTACTATCATAATAAAGAAATGAAAAAGGAAATTGCTGTAAAGGCTAATTTCTTTTTTGAAAAAGCATTTTATAACGGAGACAGTTTAACTTACACAGAAAAGCATTCAAATGCAATATCCGCCTGTGGTTGTGCTTTAAACTTTAAAAACAATATTAGAAACGACAATGATGCTCTCAAATGGTGTAAAAAAGGATTAGAATATGAACCCGACAATAATATGCTTCTAGAATTAAAAAGAGAGCTTGAATTCAAGATAGACCCTTCTAATTATGCAATTCAACAACTCAAAGAAAAAGGATGGGTAAAAAAATAACTGTGCATAACAGCAGTGACCGTTGCACAACTGGATAAAAAATGCTAAAAACTATAAGTATACACTATTACATATACTTATTTATATAAATTATATTTTGGGTTTAATATTTTTGTGTGGTACTTTTAGTAGCTTACTGGTGTCAAAATGTAAAAAATTAAGCTTTTTATAGTGTTTTTTAGTCCTTTTTTGTTTATTTCTATGCTTTTATGGCTGTTTTTCTGGTTTGGGTAATAAACTTTAAGTACTTCTGTAAGTTGTAGGTCATGGCTGCTAGTAATACATGTTTGTTGGCTCATACTGTCCCAATTAGTGTATAGTAAAATATCATTCTTCATAAGTATGCCATTTATCGTCTATTTTTTTATAAATAAATGACCTATTTAATGCTGTAGTAGAATTACAACCTGATGCTGCTAATAACTCTAAAAAATCTTCTACTGTGTTTTTATGATAATTTTTAACTCGTTTCCATTTTTCTGAAACTACTAATCCTCTTACAAACTTTGGATTATTAGTTGCAACGCCTGTAGGACATTCATTGGTATTGCATTTTAATGCTTGTATACAACCTAAAGCCAACATCATTCCTCTAGCTGAATTACAAATATCTGCTCCTATACACATTGCTTTAAAAATATCAAAAGCGGTAAAAATTTTAGTAGCTGTAATTACTTTAATTTCTTCTTTTAAATTGTATTTATTTAATGTATCTACTACAAAAATTAAAGCATCTTCCCAAGGCATGCCAACATAGTTAGAAAAATCTATTGGTGCAGCACCAGTTCCTCCTTCTGCTCCATCTACAGTAATAAAATCTGGTTTAATGCCTGTTGCATTCATCTTTTCACAAATTTCAATAAATTCTTTTTTACTTCCAATTGCTAGCTTAAACCCAACTGGTTTTCCATTAGCCAGTTCTCGTAATTGTTGAACAAAATTCAACAGTCCTTCTGCATTGTGAAAAGTAGCGTGTCCTGGTGGAGAAAGTACGGTAGTATGTGGTTGCACACCTCTTATTGCTGCAATTTCTTCGTCATTCTTAGCTGCTGGTAATACACCACCATGTCCTGGTTTTGCACCTTGGGAAATTTTAATTTCAATCATCTTGACTGTTTCCCAATTGGCTTTTTCTTTAAATTTTTGAGCATCAAATCCACCATCTTGAGTTCTACATCCAAAATATCCAGTTCCTATTTCCCAAACTAAATCGCCACCTTGTAAGTGATATTTAGAAATACCGCCTTCGCCTGTATCATGAAAAAAATTACCTTCTCTTGCTCCAATATTTAATGCTTCAATTGCATTTTTACTTAAAGCACCAAAACTCATTGCAGAGATATTAAATATACTAGCACTATATGGTTGTTTACACTCTTTTCCACCTACAGTTACTCTAGGAGCTATTTCTAGCTTTTTTGCTGGATAAATGCTGTGTTGCATCCATCTATAGTTTTCTTTGGTTACATCTAACTCTGTACCAAAAGGATGTGTTTGGTTTTGCTCTTTAGCTCGCTCATAAATATAAGCTCGGTGATTTCTATCAATAGGTTTTCCATCGGTACCTGACTCTATAAAATATTGATGTATTTCTGGTGCTAATAACTCTAAAAGATATCGCATGTGACCTATGACTGGAAAATTTCTTAGTATGGTATGTTTCGTTTGAAAAAAATCATAAAATCCAATCAATAGCAATAGTACTGCAGTAATAATAAGTCCTGGCACTGTCCATATTACTGTAGCAATTATAAGTAAAGTAATTATTAAAATAACGACTGTGAATTTAATTGCTTCTTTCATAATAATTCTCTTAAATATTTGATATCACTTTTTCCTGTATCTACTATTTCTGCAAAATTGCCATTCATCATCATTTTAGACATTGATTCTACAAAACCCTTTACTTGATCGAACTTTATAGTAGGTGGCATTGCTAAAGCATTTGGATCGGTTAATACATTAACTAAAGCTGGTCCGTCGTGTTTTAGTGCATTTGATATGGCTTGTTCTACTTCGCTTGGTTGACTTGCTTCCCAAGCCGCAATATTCATAGCTTCTGCAAGTTTTACAAAATCTGGATTAACCATATCTGTTTGCCAATCCATATATCCTTGTACACGCATTTCAAGCTTAACCATTCCTAATGCACGATTATTAAATACAATAATTTTTACTGGAACTTTATATTGACTTATGGTCATTAAATCTCCTAGCAACATAGAGATTCCTCCATCGCCACAAAAAGCTATTACTTGGCGATTTGGATTGGCTAAACCTGCACCCATAGCCATTGGCATAGCATTTGCCATAGAGCCATGATTAAATGAACCTGTTAAATATCTGTTTTTTCCTGCTTTTAGATATCGTGCAGCCCAAACAGCACTCATTCCTGTATCTACTGTAAAAATAGCATCGTCATCTGCTAGTCTGTCTATTGTATAAGCAACATACTCTGGATGTATTAAATCTTCAGTTCCTTTATTTTTTACATAAGCATCGTAGTTTTCTTCGACTTCTATATGTAACTGACGCATTTGATTTAAATAATCTTTATTTTCTTTTGTATTTAATTGTGGCAATAACTCTTGTATGGTAGACTTTATATCTCCGCAATAACCAAAATCTACTTTGGCTCTTCTACCTAATTTTTCAGGTTTTGTATCAATTTGAACAATAGTACAATTTTCAGGTAAAAACTCGCTATACGGAAAATCTGTACCCAACATTAATAGTACCTCTGCTTTATGCATTGCTTCAAATCCAGACTTATTGCCTAGTAATCCGTTTAGACCAACGGCATATGGATTATCACTTTTTTCAAAAAATATTTTTCCTCTAAAACTATATCCTAAAGGTGCATTTAATTTTTCAGCTAATTGCATTACTTCTTCTACTGCATTTCTGCAACCATGTCCGCAGTAAAGCATTACTTTATCTTTTTCATTGATAATTTGGCTAAGTTCTTGTATTTCTGTTTGATTTGGAATTACTCTTGGCGTGGTATAAAAATTTTTATTGGCAGCATATACATTTTCTATTTCGGCAGCTGCAACATCACCTGGAAGTCCTAGCACTGCTACTCCTTTTTTACTCAGTGCATGTTGTATAGCTGTTTGCATTCCGTTGAGAGCTTGTTTCGCTGTATTTGCCATAAAAACATACTTTGAGCAATCTTGGAATAGATATTCTGGTCTTGTTTCTTGAAAATTATCGAGTCCTAGTTTTTCTGTAAAAATAGTAGAAGCAATAGCAATTACTGGATTTTCTGACCTATTGGCATCATAAAGACCATTGACTAAGTGTACATGACCTGGTCCACTACTTCCCATACAACAACCTATACCATTTAGTTCTGCTTCCATAGATGCTGCATAAGCACCTGCTTCTTCATGTCTCACATGTATCCACTGTATTCTACCATCTCTTCTTACTGCATCATTAACAGGATTAAGACTATCTCCAGTAACGGCATATACTCTTTTTACTCCTGCTGCAACAAGCATTTCTACTAATTTGTCTGCTACATTTTTTTTCATTGATTATGTTTTACATTTCTATTGTTAGGACTTCATTATTTCCTATTGCGCTATCATGATTTAGTCCTTTAACAAGATATCTATAAATATTATTATCTTCTTGTTCTCTTAGTCGTTTAATTGCATTTTTTTTCTCAATATCATTTTTAAAATTACATAAAATATAATCAAATGACTCATTTTCAAAAAAATGATGTTCACTAGTAATAATTTCCATAAGTACTCTAGATATTATAACCCAACTTAAATTTCTAATTTCAGAACTTAATATAGTACCTCTTTTTATTCCATCTAGTTGATGTTTTAAAAAGACAACTTGCCCTCTATTTGCAATTGAAAAACAGTCTTCATTTACTTGTGCAATTGCTTTCACTAAAGCAATTTTTTTATTTCATTTTGAATTTTAGTAGACATTGGCTTTGTAGTTGGTGCAAAATAATCTACTACTTCTCCTTGTTTATTGATTAGGTATTTTTGAAAATTCCATTTTGGATGTGTTAACATATTTAGTCCTGGTGCTTCATTACCTAAAAATGTAAACAACTCATTTTGCTCCGCTCCTTTTTTTACATGAATTTTATCCATTATTGGAAACGAAACGCCATAATTGATTTGACAAAACTCTTGAGCTTTTTCGGCAGAATTTGGTTCTTGTCCTGCAAAATCGTTTGATGGAAAGCCAATAATTTCAAATCCTTGGTCTTTATATGTTTGATATAGTTTTTCTAAATCTTCGAACTGTGGAGTAAGTCCGCATTTAGATGCTGTATTGACTATTAATAGTACTTTTCCTTGATAATCACTTAGACTTATCGTTTTTTTTGCTGGATTTTGAACTTGGAACTGATAAATTGAATTTTTCATTGTTTATTATAAATTTTAAACCGTTTCTATTGTAAATATCGTCTAATTTTTTGACATATTTCTCCATTTCTTTGTCTTCACCTTCTGCGTCGTAAGTGCCTTTTAAGTTAAGTTTAAACATCTTCGCACCCATATTCCACCAAAAAGTTTTAAAGTTGCCTCTATATTTTTGCAATAAATCAAACACTGTTATTCCAGTTTCTCGATGTACCAATTTAATCATAAAGTTGCCTTGCGTTCTCGTCATATTTTTTAGTTGCTCTTCGTAAGCAGCACGCAACTGTTTTTCGGCATCGTTTAAAAATTGTTTTTTCTGTTTTTTGTTTTTGCACTTGTCTAAGTTGTCTTCAATTACCTGACTTAACCTAGCAATTCTCAATGCATATGGATACACTTTATCTAAGTAATTTCTATCTCTTTGAGAAATTTTGAATGGTCCATATCTATCTGCTTGAATTAAAACTGGTGGCAGCGTTATAGATGGAATGGTATCATCTGCTAAAATAATTTCTGGCAAAACAATAGTGTCGTACTCACTTTGTTGTGCTTTTATATTGATCGAAATCAATACTAATACTAGTATAAAATATATTTTTTTCACGAAATATCAAAACTTAAAATCCGTAATTAAAAGTAATCGTACCTTGTTGTTCATCAGCTGCATCGCTACTAGCACTAAACTTAAATTTATAAGCAGATTGCTCTGAAATGGTAGCATAATAACTGTCTGAAATAGTAGAACCTTGATAAGGTGCTTTCGCATAAATTACTTTTCCACTTTTATCTACTTTTATTAGTACTACAACTTTACCAACTTTACTTTCTTTACTAATTGGTACATTATTGGCAACTAGCGTTCTGCCTTGCAAGGAATAATTGCTATTTTTTCCGCTTGTACCACTACCAGTACCTGTACCACCAGTTCCTGTGCCTGTACCACTTTTGTCGCCACCTTGTTTTCCCCAAGTCGCACCTTGATTTCCACCAGCTCCGTTATTGCCTTCGCCAGTACCACTACCACCAGCACCACTTGTTTTATTTTTATTGAATGCACTAGCAACACTATTTTTAGTTTGTTCTTCTAATGCTTTTTGTTTAGCTAACTCTTCTGCTTGCTTTTTTTGTTCTTCTAATGCTTTTTGCTTAGCTAATTCTTGTTGTTTTTTCAACTTTGCTATAGCAATGGCTTCTGCATTATCTGAAGTAATAGTTTGACTTGCTGTTGTTTTTGTAGTAGTTGGTGTATAAGCACTTGTTGGTGGAACATAGTTATTTGGCGTTGTTTCATTATTCGCTGTTAGCTGTGTATTATCATCACCTAAACCAGTTTCGCTATCGCCAAAATCTATCAATAAACCATTTAATCCACCATCGCTTACAGGTCGGTCTAACACTATAAAGAACAACAATAAAAATAGTGCAATATGAATTGTTCCAGATATAATATATCCTTTTGCTGACGATTCTTTTTGTAATGTTGCTGTACTCATATTTTGGTTTTTACAAATATATAGTCAAAAACTATACCTAAATCTTAAAAAAACTTAGAGACCAATACTTTATCTACTTGTTCTGTTAATTCATTTGGTGTATAAGCTTCTTTTTCAAAAACGAATTTTGTAATTAAATTATTGGGTATTTCTTCTAAAAATGAATCAATAACCATAACATTATCTGGTGCATCTTTCCAAATTGTGGTTTGTGCTGTTTTATTTCTTCCTATAAAAGTATCGACAACTGACTGTGGAAAGTATTTTTTGTTGAGTATCTTTCTAGTATCTGCTAGTACGAAAACTGGCTTTTGATAAAAATTAGCGATGCTACATAATGATTGTGTACCAATTTTTGCTATGAATACATCGTGCATTACTATATCGCAACCAATTACAATAATATCTGCTTCTTTAATGTATTTTGCCATATTGCTATCGTCTATTGCAGTTAACTTAACTCCAATGTTGGCAATTTTTCTTGCTTGTTCTTTACCTAGTTTATCTACTTTTGATAGAATTTGAGTTAAGTTAAAATTCATTTGTTTGATGTGCATTGCTTCTATCATAGCAATTACAGCTTCATCTTGAGCAAAAAGTACAATTTTCTTTTGGTTGAAATCGTAGTTGAGTTGAGCAATTTCTGCTGTTTTTCTATCTACATTTTTCCATCTTTCATGAAAAACTTCTAGCAACTCTTTTATTACTATTGGTTGATTTTCTGGATCGATTTGTAGTAAAAAGTGATTGATAAAATGATTGACTGAAGTAATATTTGGTTTTTCTGTAAGAATAGTTCGTAAACCTTTTAGCATTTCTCTTACAGAATTAGATACTTTATTGTCTGAAATTAAAGACATTAGATTGCCTGTAGTTTTTACCAAATTTTGCATGGCAGCAACTCCTTCGACTAATTTATTTTCTCTAATTGACTTAAAAATATCCATTTAATTGTTTTCTAATTTCCATTTAATACTACAACCTAAACTTGGAATTTGTTTTTCGTTTAATGGTAATTCTTGTAAAATATTGTCTAGTGCTTTTCTTATGTCGTTTCCTGTAACTGGAATATCGCTTTTTGGTCTAGAATTATCTAGTTGTCCACGATAAACACAACGCATATCTTTATTAAAAATGCTAAAATCTGGTGTACACGCTGCTTGATATGCTTTGGCTACATCTTGAGTTTCATCATACAAATAAGGAAATGGATAATTTTGTTCTTTAGCTACTTGTGTCATTTTATCTGGAGCATCGTCTGGATAATTTTCTACATCATTACTACTAATAGCTACAAATGCTACGCCTTTTGGTATATAATCATTAGCCAACTGTACTAATTGTTCGTTGATATGCTTTACATATGGACAGTGATTACAGATAAACATAACGACTGTTGCTTTTTCGCCTTTTACAGCATCTAATGTTTTAAAGGAATTGGTAATAGTATCTAACAAATTAAAATTTGGTGCTTGGTATCCTAATGGAATATTGATTGTTTCTACTGCTGGCATATGCTTTTATTTACAAATTTGATATTTATTGTACTAGGATTAAAACACAAATTTATACAAAATGTTAATTATGCTACAATTAATTAAAGAATTGATGATTTTAGTTTTGAATAGAACTACTTTCTATTCGAAATTTGGCAATTGGCAGACTTTTTGATAGATTATAAGTAAGTATTATTTTATAAAAGTAATTAACTTAGCATAAAATGAAAAAAAGCACACTACTAATTTTAGGAACTATATTTTTTTTGTGGAGTACTGGAAAACCTCCGAAGAAAAAAACTGATACTTGGATTGAACCCAAAACTGTTGTAGGTAATTGGATTTGGGTAAAAACAGAATGTTGTGGTACACAGAAAGGTATTACTACGCCTCAAACTTTTGGTGATGAGATTGCTTTAACTATTAATCCAGATATGAGCTTTAAGGAAACAGCTAATAAATATAAAGTTCCTAGAGTTGGCTCAGTGAAACTAGGAAAGAAAACTGCATTAAATGAAGCTGATGTGAATACGATACAGTTTAACGACGAGCGACCTGCCTATTATTCTTTTTCTACAAAAGGTGATACTTTAATTTTAAGTTGGGAACACTTGGGCTTACAGAAAGAATATTATGCAAAAAAATAATTGTTTATAGTTATACCTGTTGTGTGCATTTAGAAACAAAATAAAGTAAAAACTCGTCCTTCGCAACCTGTCTGCTGACAGGCAGGTTTGATTGGGAATCTTTTTTACGATTTTTATGACAGATTCTTGACCTGCCTACGGTAGGAATGTAAATTTCTTTGTTGTACTATAAAATTTCATAATATAACAATATATAAATTAAATATTACTATTTATACACTTAAATACTTCGTAAATATTTTCAATAATATCTGAAGCAAGCATACTCTCCTCTCCTAATTTTTCTTTAGCAAAGTCTCCTGCTTTAGCATGTATATATACACCAAAAATTGCAGCAGTTAATGGCGAATATTCTTGTGCTAACAGACTTGTAATAATACCTGTAAGCACATCGCCACTACCTGCAGTTGCCATTCCTGCATTGCCAAATGTATTGAAACAAACCATTCCATTCTTATCGATAATTGCTGTTATAGCATCTTTTAATATTAAATTGAGTTGATATTGTTTGGCAAATTGCTTTGCTTTTTCTAAGCGTTCAAAATCGTTTTGCCAAGCACCAACCAATCGTTCAAATTCTTTAGGATGTGGTGTAAGTATAGAACTTACTGGAATTTTTTCTAGTAAACTCTGGTGTTCTGCTATAATATTCAACGCATCTGCATCTAACACAATTGCTTGTTTGCAATGTTCTAAAAATTTACTTAGTGCAATATATGTTTTTTGATGTGTGCCAATTCCACAACCAATTGCATAAGCATTATATTGGTTTTCGTAAGGAATAAACTCGATATATTTTGATTCGTTATGTGTTAAACACATCGCTTCTGGAATACTTTTATGTATAATACTTATACTTTTTTGTGGTAGATTAACAGTAAGCAAACCAGCACCTGTTTTTAAACACGCTTTGGCTGAAAGTATAGCAGCACCAATTTTTCCGAAACTGCCACAAGATATTAATGCATGACCGTATGTGCCTTTGTGCGAAAACCGATTTCTTTTTTTATAGTGCGAAAAGATGAAGTCATCATCAATTTCAAAATAGGTTGACTTAAGTTCTTGTATATATTTCTTATCTAACTGAATATCTAATATTGTTAAATCGCCAACATGATTTGCAGTATGTGGCAAATAAAAAGCCAACTTAGGTGATTGAAACGAATAGGTTTTATTAGCTTTAATCATTGTTCCATTCGTAGCAACATCAACCATCATCCCACTTGGAACATCTACTGAAATTGTTGTAGCATTGGTTTGATTAATGGTATTGATAGTCTCTAAATAAATTCCTTCTACAGCTTTATTTAATCCAATACCAAACAAGGCATCAAAAACAATATCCTTTTTATCTATATTTATTATAGTACTTTTGTTTATAGTTATTACATTTTCAATCAGATTGAAATTGATGTTACAATCATTAGACTTATCACCTTCAAATCCGTAGCAAATAATAGTATAATTTTTTTCTTTTAAAATTCTTGCGATAGCAAAACCATCGCCACCATTATTGCCATTGCCACAAAAAATGTGAATGATATTTTTAAAATCTGGAAAATCTTTTTCAAACTGTGTAACAAATGCGTTAGCAGCTCTTTCCATTAAATCAATCGAAGCAATTGGTTCGTGTTGAATAGTATATTCATCTGCTTTTTTAATCTGTTCTGAACTTAATATTTTAATCATTGATAATTCTTTTTATACTGTGAAATTGATGTGTATAGCATTGTCGTTCTTCATTATAAATACCTTTTTCATCTAACAAATCGATGCGAACTTTTTTAGAAGCATGTATAATTTTTAGTTGATTATCTTCCTTAATTACAATACCTACATGTGTAATTCTTCCATCTTTATTATGAAAAAAAGCTAGGTCGTTTGTTTGTGCTTCATTAAAATCAACATTTATTCCTTGAGTTATTTGTTGATAAGCATCTCGTAGTAAAGAAATGCCATGAACACGAAAAACGATTTGTGTAAAACCAGAGCAATCAATTCCCATAAACGATCTTCCGCCCCAAAGATATGGTGTGTTTAAAAAGTGTTTTGCTGTTTCAAGTAATGTAAAATTATTTTGCGTACTATCTTCATCTATTAACGCACCACAAGTCAAAATTAAACTATCATTATTATAAGAGTAAGTATCATATAAATTATTAATTGTATAGTTTTTCGATGCTGTTAGTTCTTCTAACATAGTTAATTGAAACGCATCTACCCAAGCAATATAATTATCATGTGTCAATTGAATTTTAGACCAATTTTCTACTGTTTCTAATACAATAGCTGTTTCACCAAACAACATCTGATTGGTCATTTCTGCTTTATCGCTCGGTTTTTCACGCATAGGAATAGCACTTAATCTACAAACAGCATATTTCATATAGTAGATATAGATTTAAGTTCGTTGTGTTTAAAATCGTCATCGTGTTTTACTAAATAATTCCACATAATTGCGTGTGTATATAATTTTAGTTTATCTAAATCATCAATCGTCATTCCTTTAGTTTCAATAGGTTGCAAATGATTAATTTCTATAACACCAGGTTCTGCTAACCATGTGTCTACTTTATTTAGTTTTCTTATATTGGTTAAAACTACAGGTAAAATTGGCGTTTGCGTATCAATAGCAATTTCAAAAGCACCATTATAAAAATCTTTTAACGGAAATGTAGTTCTATTGCGAGTACCTTCTGGAAAAATTAAAGGAGAAACGCCTTGTGCTAATTCGCTATAAATCAATTCTTTGCTTTGTTTTCTTCCTTCAGCACTACTTCTATCTACAGGCGTACATGCCATCATAAACAATTGACCTAATAATGGTATTCTTAATAATTCTTTCTTTATTAATGGTTTAGCAGGAATTCTCAAACCATAAGCTGCGGCAAACATATCGGCTGCATTATTGTGATTGAGAACTACAACATAACTTTGATTGGTATTGTATAGGTTTAGTCCAGTTACTTTATAGGTAAAAAATGAAAATATCGACCAAACAAACAAAAATGTTCTATTAATACGATAAACAGCATCTATTTTTTTATGCTTAGGTAAAAAATAAATAAATACATAAGCAATCATCATTGGAATAACCAATAAAAAAAAAGTAATAATTACCCATGTACTATATATTAATTTTAAAAATTTTAGTAGCATTTATCTAAAAAGTTTATTGTAGCAAATTAAAGAAATTTTTTGAGTAAACAGATTGTACTAAGATAATATCGTAATAGAACAAAAAAATATTTTGTTGCTAGTGAAAAAAATCTAATAACATTTAATTGTAAATTAATTTAATTATTTGCGTTATAGTATAATAATCCTATTGGTTTCTTTATTTTTGATGTTTGTTTAAAAAAGTAAGCACTACTGTAAAGCAATTGTATGAAGGTATTAAAGTTTGGTGGCACATCTGTTGGTTCAATAGAAAACATAAGGAGAATTATTGATATTGTTTCTAACGAAAAAAAAGCTGGAAATAATGTATTATTGGTTTGTTCTGCATTTAGCAAAATTACTGACCAATTAATTAATGCAGGAAAACTCGCTGAAAAAAGAGATGATACTTACTTAGAAATTCTAAGAAATATTAAAGACCGACACTTAGATGCTATTCATAGTTTAGTTACTAAAAAAACGATTAAACCAGATTTATTAGACGAATTAGAAGAAGGTTTACAAAGAGTTGAAAATATTTTAGGTGGCATTCATCTTTTAGGCGAACTTTCTGATAAAACACTTGCAAGATTAGTAAGTTTTGGCGAAAGATTGTCTTGTTTTATTATTGCTGGTGCTTTAAAAGAAGCTAGATTAAAAGGCATTTATGTAAATGCTACGCAATTAGTTATGACAGATAGTGAATATTTGTCTGCTAAAGTAGATTTCGATAGAACCAATAAAAATATCATTGACTTTTTTGAAGGATTGGATGGCATTGCTGTAGTAACTGGTTTTATTGGTAGCGATGCCAATGGCAATATTACTACACTTGGAAGAGGTGGTTCTGATTATACGGCTGCTATTTTTGGTGCAGCACTAAAGGTAAATGCTATTGAAATCTGGACAGATGTAAATGGAGTATTAACTGCCGATCCAAGAAGAGTAGAACAAGCTATGACTATTCCTTCTTTGAGTTATAAAGAAGCCATGGAATTATCGCATTTTGGTGCAAAAGTGATTTATCCACCAACTATTCAACCAGCTTATGTAAAAGGCATTCCAATTGAAATTAAAAATACTTTCAATCCAACACATCCAGGAACTTTTATTTCTAAAAAATCTGGCAAATCTACCAATGCTATAAAGGGTATTTCATCTATTTCTGATATTGCCATGTTGAGAATGGAAGGTACAGGTATGGTTGGCGTTGTTGGTATTGCTTCTCGCCTATTTGCTGCTTTATCTAGAGAAAATGTCAATATTATTTTCTTAACGCAAGGTTCTTCTGAGCATTCTATTTGTTTTGGCGTAGTTCCTAAAGATGTAAAAGCATCTCAAAAAGCAGTTCAAGAAGAGTTTAGATACGAAATTCAAAACAGACATATATTGCCTTTAGTTATAGAAACAGAACAGTCTATCATTGCTGTTATTGGCGAAAATATGTCGAATGTACCAGGAATTTCTGGAAAGATGTTCCAAGCATTAGGAAAAAATGGTATTAATGTAAAAGCAATTGCTCAAGGTTCATCAGAATTAAATATTACTGCTGTAATAGATAAATTCAACGAAGCTAAAGCATTGAATGCACTACACGAAATCTTTTTCCAACAAGATAAAAACTCTGTGAATTTATTTGTTGTTGGACCAACTGGTTTAATTGGCAATACACTATTGAACCAAATCAACAAACAAAAAGAGTCATTATATAAAGAAAATGATATTGAAATTAATGTTATTGGAATATCAAATTCTAAAAAAATGTATATCAATAGCAATGGTATTGATTTAAACAATTTTTCTACCACATTAGAAAATGAAGGCGAAGTTGCCAATCTCAATAAGTTTTGTAAACGCATTTTAGACTTAAACTTCGCTAACTCTATTTTAGTTGATTGTTCTGCAAGCAAAGCAGTTGTTGAATACTACGAACGATTATTAAAAAAGAGTGTATCTGTTGTTACGCCAAATAAAATTGCAAATACTTTAAGTTACGATAAATATGTAAATCTGCATGCCATTGCAAAACAATCGAATGCTAGATTTATGTATGAAACCAATGTTGGTGCTGGTTTACCAATCATCAATACATTACATGCATTACTACAATCTGGCGATAAAATTTTAAAAATAGAAGCAGTCTTATCTGGTACTTTATCTTATATATTTAATTCTTTTAAAGGTGATATTTCTTTTTCTGAAATCGTTACTCAAGCTAAAGAAAATGGTTATACAGAACCAGATCCAAGAGATGATTTAAGTGGATTAGATGTTGCAAGAAAAGCATTGATTTTATCGAGAGAATGTGGCGTTAAAATGGAACTAGAAGATATTAAAGTAGAGAACTTAGTACCAGAAAACCTTAGAAAAGTAGATGTAAAAGCATTTATGTCAAAATTGTCAAGTGTTGATAAAGACTACGAAAAGATGAAAGAGAATGCAGCTAAACAAAATAAAGTATTGCGTTATATGGCTGTTATAGAAAACGGAAAAGTAAACATTGCTTTAAAACCAGTCGATGCCAATCATCCGTTTTATAATTTAAGTGGTAGCGATAATATGATTGTATTTACTACCGAAAGATATAAGAGCAATCCTTTGGTAATTAAAGGACCAGGTGCTGGTGCAGAAGTTACTGCTGCTGGTGTGTTTGCCGAAATTATTGCATTAGGAAATTATTTTGCTGGCTGATGAAGATTGGAGATAGAATAAAAGTATTTGCACCTGCAACTGTCGCTAATGTTGCTTGTGGTTTTGATGTATTGGGTTTCGCTATCGACAAACCAGGTGATGAGCTCATCATGGAAATTATACCAGAACAAAAAGTAGTTATAGAAGATATTGTTGGCGATGATGGTGTTTTACCAAGAGATGCTACCAAAAATTCGGCTACTGTTGCTATACAAGATTATTTGAATTTTATTCATGCTGATTTTGGCTGTAAAATTTGGCTCAAAAAAATGATGCCAAGTGGAAGTGGTTTAGGCAGTAGTGCTGCTAGTGCTGTTGCTGGAGTTTATGCCATCAATATGTTGTGTAATGAAAAGCTAAGCAAACAAGAAATGTTGCCTTTTTTACTCAATGCAGAAAAAGCAGCTTGCGATGCAGCCATTGCAGATAATGTAGCAGCAAGTTTATTTGGTGGATTTATCTTAGTAAGAAGCTACGAACCATTAGATATTATACAAATTCCAGTCCCAGAGGAATTGTACTGTGCCGTTATCAATCCAAAGGTAATTGTATTGACTAAAGAAGCTAGAGAAATATTACCTAAAGAAATTTCTTTAGCACATTCCTTACGACAAAGTGCTAATGTTGGTGGTTTAATGATTGGTTTACTACGAGGCGATTACGATTTAATTGGCAGAAGTTTAGTTGATTATATTGCAGAACCATATAGAAGTAAACTTATACCAGGATTCTACGAGATGAAAAATGCAGCTATCAATGCTGGAGCATTAGGTGGAAGTATTAGTGGTAGTGGACCAAGTGTATTTGCACTATGCAAAGGTATAGAAACAGCTAACAAAGTAGGCAATGCTATGAAAGCAGAAATGGATAAGCTCAATATTAAGTCAGAGGTATTTGTAAGCAAAGTCAACACACAAGGACCAAAAGTATTGCCTTTTGTAGATTAACACTATATTTACTCCTTATATTTTATTTTAAACACTACAAACTACATTGTTAGAATTTCCTAAAAATATAAAATTTAAATATAATTGGAGAAATTACCAACAACGAGTCCTTGACGAACTAGATGAACATTTAACAGATAAACACTTACATGTTATTGCACCACCAGGTTCTGGAAAAACTGTTTTAGGACTAGAAGTTGCCTTAAGATTAAACCGACCAACTTTAATTCTAGCACCAACTATTTCTATAAAAAACCAATGGATTCAAAGATTTTGTGAATTATTTCTACAAACAATTGTAACACCAGATTGGATATCTAGAGATATTCGTAATCCAAAATTTTTAACAGTAGCCACTTATCAAGGACTACATGCTGCTTGTAATAATTTAAATATTAATGAAGATGAGGAAGATGATATTGACGAAGACGAAGAAATAAAAAATAAAAAATCTACTCATAAAAATTTAGACAATATTGTAAATCTACTAAAACAACAAAATATTGGTACAATAGTAGTTGATGAAGCTCATCATTTAAAGAATGAATGGTGGAATACATTATCAAAAGTAAAATATAAACTAGAACCAATAATTGTTGGTTTAACTGCTACACCACCATATGATGTTTCTGCTATTGAATGGCAACGCTATATTGATTTAAATGGAGCGGTAGATACTGAAATTTCTGTACCAGAATTAGTTGAATCTGGTGACTTATGTCCTCATCAAGATTATATTTATTTTACGATGCCTTCTGTAAAAGAAAGTCATGGAATATTAGAATATAGACATAATATTGAAAAGTTATTTCATGATTTAAAGCATGATAGTACAATAGTAAGTGCTATTGAGCGTCATGTAATTTGGCAACAACCCATTGAAAATTTAGATTGGATTTATAGTAATATCTCCTATTACTCTGCTTGTTTAATATACTTACATGAAAACAATATCAAAATTCCTGAAATACATCTTGAAGTTGTTGGAGATGAAAATTTTGAAATACCAAAGTTAGATTTTGAGTGGCTACAAATTGTTTTAGATTTTTATTTATTTAAAGAAAAAGCAACTTTTATAGACTTTGAAGCACATCAAGAGAGCATTGAAAAAAAATTAAAACGATATGGTGCATTAGAAAAAAAACAAATTAATTTTCTACATAATAGACGAATTTCTAGTTATTTAAAATCAAGTATTAGCAAATTAGAAGGTATAAAAAATATTGTTGATTTTGAATATCAGCAATTAGGTAATGAGTTACGGCTGGTTGTACTTTCTGATTTTATAAGAAAAGAATATCTAATTAATTCTTCTGAAAATAATTTAGAAATAAATAAAATAGGTGTTATACCAATATTTGAATCATTAAGAAGAGAAAATTATAATCATAAAAAAATTGGAGTATTAACTGGTTCAATCATCATTATTCCTAAGAGTGCATTTAGTGCTTTTAAAACAAAAACAATTCAATACGGTATTGAAAATATTAATTCATATCCAATTGCTTATGACAATAACTACATCGTTATAAATCAAACAGAGCAAATTAAACACAATATTGTTCATATAATAACGCAAATATTTCAAGAAGGTGAAATTGAAGTATTAATTGGCACAAAAGCTTTGCTTGGAGAAGGTTGGGACGCACCAGCTATTAATGCTTTAATTTTAGCAAGTTTTGTTGGTTCGTTTGTACTGTCCAATCAAATGCGAGGAAGAGCAATTCGGACTCAAAAAAACAATGATAATAAGACTGGAAACATTTGGCATTTGGTTTGTGTTGATAGCACAGCTAAAAATGGTGGCGATGATATTGATTTACTAAAAAGAAGATTTAAAACTTTTGTAGGTGTTTCTCTCGACGATGATTTTAGTATTGAAAATGGTATTGGAAGACTAAATTTACCAAAAGACATTCATCAAAAAGAAGATATAGAAAATATAAATAAAAGAATGTTTACTTTATCTTGCAATAGAGATGAGTTAAAACATAGATGGAAGGAATCATTAAAAACTGGTATTAATTTAGTTGAAGAAATAAAAATACCTTATATAAAAGATAGCAACTTTAAAACTTCTAAAAAATTATATTTCAACAAAACCATAGCCAATCTAGTTGCTACTTTAAGTTCTGCACTACTAGGGTTCGGACTAGAAAGTTTATCTGCATTTAGACATGTAATTAGAAATATAAATACACTCAAAGATTTATATGTTTATCTATCAATTATAGGTACAATTGGTATCATATTATTTGGTAGACTTACCTTTAAGACTTTTAGAATATATGTTCAGTACAGAGATATTGCTAAAGACTTGGAACAAATTAGTATTGCACTACTTAATTCATTAATTGAAGCAGAGATTATAAAATCTGACAGAAGTACTATACAAGTCATCACTTCATTAGATGATGATGGAACAGTTTATTGCCATTTAGAAGGTGGTACTACCTTTGAAAAATCGAGTTTTATTTTATTACTACAAGAAATCATCAATAAAATAGATAATCCTAGATATATTATTATTAGAAAGAGCAAATTTATGTTATTACTAAAACAAAGAGACTATCATGCAGTTCCAGAAATATTAGCCAAAAACAAAAAATTAGCCGAATATTTTAAAGAACAATGGGAAACTCATGTTGGTAGATGCGAATTAGTTTTTACTAGAACTTTAGAAGGAAGAAAATTTTTATTACAATCAAGACTAAAATCCTTATCTAATCAATTAGATGAAAACATAGAACAAGTTAATAAATGGAAATAGTATAAGTTTAAATTATATTTAATATACTCAGAGTTTTCTTCGAATAACTCTGAGTGGAATGTAGTAGAGAACAGCTTAACTTTTGTCTTGATACAAAAGTTACAAAAAATCAAGAAAAAATGATCGCTCCACGCTAATATCCACGCTTAGCCGCCGCATTTTTTCTTCCTACGCTTCTTTCGCCAGTTAAAATTTATATTTAATTAGTTTTGAGTAATTGTGTCAACAGTAATAATACTAAATGTATTTGAGTTTACTGTTATTTTGATATTTTTTTCAATGTTTGAGATATAATAATTCTTTCCAATTTTCTGAAAATACTTTTCTGGCGTGTCTTGTATTGTTTGAAAAATCAACGCTTCAATCTGAATTCTTGTATAGCTACTTTTTAGCTTTTTGTTTATTCTGTTGTAAACAAGTTCAGTGTAGCCAATATTATTTAAAATCTCAGGTTTGTTAATATTCATTTTCAGTTTGTAGTTTCTTAATTTATTTTATTATAATTTCTTATAATCATAGCATTGCTTTGTTGAAATCCTTTTGTTTTATAATATTCAATCAAACTCGAATCACAGCTTAAATCTATCATATAAAACTCAGCAAGTTGTTCTAATAATATTTCTAGTAGTTTTGTGCCAATTCCTTTTTTCTGATATTCTGGCAATACTTCTAATAGTGGAATATATGCTGATAAATAATTATCTGTTGTAGCATAAATAAAACCAACTATTTTATTTTTAGTTGTATCTATAGCTATTACTTTATATTTTGATGCTACTAAAATTTGCTGTAGCGTTTCCATTTTTGGTTTATTTGACCAACCAACAAAAAAATCTGTAAGTATATATTGATTAATATCTTCAAATGATGTTAAATATGTTATCTTGTTATTCATTGAGTGTTTGATAATATTTTTTTATATTGCCTTCTACTTTCAATTATAATTAAGACTGAGTTCAGAATAAGCAAACAATATCCATATTCTATTTCTTAATATATAGTTTGTGTTCTACTTTGGCATTTTTAAGCATAATACCAATTTTCATTAGTTGTGTAGTCATTAAAAACCTTTCTGTATCTGTTTTTTGTAAATTGGCTTTTAGTTTTTCTAAGTGTTGAGCTTCTATTTTGATTTTATCAACTTCCATTTTAATTATTATTCTAAAGTAAAAATAAAAAATAAATGGTATAGTATTATGTTAGATGGAAAGAAACATTAAAATTTATTAAAATATATGGAAATGGTAAGATTATTTTTTGTGAGAATTGTTTTGTGTTGACAGGAAGCAGAGTGTAGAATGCATAAAAATGGTGAAGTTTATTAAATGTCAGAAGGAAACTTCTGACAACACGAAAGTTTAAATGTATTTAACATACTCAGAGTTTTCTTCGAATAACTCTGAGTGGAATGTATATTTTTTTTAATTTTATTCGAATAGCTCTGATTGGAATGTAAGTACTAATAAAGAATTTGCAGTGTTAACTACAATTCTTTTACTATTTCCATGATGTCGCTTTTCATTTTTTGTGCTATGGCATTGGCTGTTTGTTCGGTGTTGCTTTCTGCATAGATTCTTATAATTGGTTCTGTATTTGATTTTCTTAAATGTACCCAATCTTCGTCAAAGTCAATCCTTAAACCATCTTCGGTATTTATTTTAGCTTGACTGTATTTTTCTTTTATCTTTTCTATAATCGCATCTACATCCATGCCTTCTTCTAAGCTAATTTTATTTTTAGAAATTGTATAATTTGGATAAGTTGCTCTTAAATTATAAGTACTTTTATTTGATTTAGCTAAATGTGTTAAAAATATAGCTATTCCTACTAAAGCATCTCTTCCGTAATGTAAATCTGGTAAAATTACACCACCATTACCTTCGCCACCAATAACTGCTTCTACTGCTTTCATTTTTTCTACTACATTTACTTCGCCAACAGCAGCAGTAAAGTATTCGCCACCATGTTTTTCTGTAACATCTTTCAATGCTTTGGTAGAAGACAAATTAGAAACGGTATTGCCTTTTTTAACCGATAAGATATAGTCTGCACAAGCAACTAATGTATATTCTTCGCCAAAAGGATTGCCTCTTTCATCAACAAAAACTAGTCTGTCTACATCTGGATCTACAGCAATGCCTATGTCTGCTTTTTGTAGTGTAACTTCTGTACACAAATTTCCTAAATGTTCTGGCAATGGTTCTGGATTGTGTGGAAACTTACCGTTTGGTTCGCAATACAACTCTGTAATGGTATCAACGCCTAATGCATTTAATAGTTTTGGTACTGCAATTCCGCCTACACTATTCACAGCATCAACTACTACTTTAAATTTCTTTGCTTTAATTGCTTCGATATCTACAAATGGTAAGTTGATGATTTTATCTATATGAAAATCTAAATAGTCTTTTTGTTCTAATTTTCCTAGTTTATCTACTTCTGGAAATGTAAACTTAGCTTTCTCTGATTTTTTGACTACTTCTTCTCCGACTTTAGCAGAAATAAACTCGCCATATTTATTGAGTAATTTAAGTGCATTCCATTGTTTTGGATTATGACTAGCCGTAATGATAATTCCACCATCTGCATTTTCTTCCATTACAGCCATTTCTACCGTTGGCGTAGTTGCCAATCCAACATCTACAACATCTAAACCCAAACCTAGTAAATTACCTACAACAATATGGTATACCATTTCTCCAGAAATTCTGGCATCTCTACCTATTACTACTTTTTTGCCATTTTTTTTAAGTATGATTTCACCAAAAGCCAAAGAAAATTTAGCAATATCAATAGGTGTAAATGCTTCATTAGGTTTTCCTCCAATGGTTCCTCTAATGCCTGATATGGATTTGATTAATGTCAAATTCTTCTGTTTTAGATTTCAAAAATAGGAATAATCTAATCAATACTTCAATAAAAAAATAATGCTCTATTGATATAACAATTAGTTAAGAATTTAATGCTTTAAATTTATTAGTAGCTTTTTAATTTAATTATTGAGCTATTGACTTAGCTGTTTTGCTTTCATTTAATGAAAATGCTAGTTTCCACAACATAAAAAAGCTAATTGCAAATGCAATATCACTGATGAATGTATATTTATAAAACGGAATTCCCATTATAAAACAGTCGATTAGTCCTTGACTATTCTTTGCATACATTCCAGACATTAGCCATACGCCAAAGTTACTTACTATAAAAAAGATAAGTGAACTTGAAACTGCTGTTACACTTATATTTAATATATTTTTTTGTCGATTTTTTAGTACACTTCCTAGTAATACAATAATAAAGAATGCTAGATAAACAAAAATCATTGAGTTGTAAAATACTGGATAACCATTTAAGAACGCTAGACTAACATCTGCTATGAACATGGTTAAAAAGGTTAGCAATATGGCTTTTTTTGAAGATTGTAAATAAGCTCCAAATAGTAAAGCAATTGCACCAATTGGAGCAAAATTTGGAATTACTTGTAATAGTCTGCTACTGATAGCAATGGCTACAAGTAAAAGAATCATTGCTATTTTAATTGTTTTATCTGAGTTCATAACAATAGTTTGAGTGTAAATTTATAGTATTCTTATTAAAATTCCAATTTATACCAATATGATTTATAAAATAAACTATTCCAAACTTGCCCATCTACTAATATGCTAGATTTTGGAAGCTGTATTTTTAAATTTATGAAATAAATTGAGAATAAATTCGTTTATAATTTTGGTCTGTATGTAATATCATATTGATTTTAAATGGCAGTGCTGTAAAATAAAGAACCAGCCGATACTTTTGTAGCGACTGGTTCAACTCTCCATTCAATAATAGTTAGTAGTAGTAGTATATTTTTACATCATTGTTTCTAAACATTTTACATTTGTTAGTGATACATTTTTTTGTATTACCTCTAATGCTTTAATCATAATTTCTCTGTCGTTTTCACTAATATAAGCTTCAAAGAAATTATTAGTTGCTTGGTGCATGATTGGCATATATTCTAATACAAGCAACTCTCCTTTTTCTGTAATATTAATATTTATTTTTCGTCTGTTGGTTGGATCTACTTCTCTAGTAATCAAATCCTTTTTTTCTAATCTATCTAATAATCTAGTTAAATCAGAACTCGCAAACATTAATCGCTTAGAAATATCTCCTGGTGTTACTTGTTCATTGTTATTTGCAGCTCCAAATAATATTTTTAAAATATTAAACTGAATATGTGTTAAATCGAAATTTTTTAAAATGCAATTGGCTAATTTATCTACCATACTAGCAGTAGTAATTAGGTTAGCATACATTAATAAGTTTCTATTATACTTAGAAGAGTATTGCTTTGGTAGGGTTAATATTTGTTTAGTTGTTCCCAACAATATTTGTTTACAACAAAGGTATATAAAGATTTTTTAATCTACCAAATTTTAGGTAATATTTTTTTTACTTTTTTTCATTTTTTTTTGCTCTAACCATTTCTCGCTTCCCTTTTGGTCCAGAAAGTGCTTCTAATTGAAAGCCAATACTTTTAAAATTTCTTTTTACTTGACCTTTTGCACAATAAGTTACCAATACTGCGTTAGGTAATAAGTTATCATATATTTTTTGAAAAATGGCCGTTGTCCACAACTCTGGTTGTGCTGATGGTGCAAAGGCATCGTAATAACATAAGTGGAATTGTTGTGCTAGCTGAATGGCTTGAAGTGTAGTTTGATATTTTGTAAAATTAAAGTTTTGATGTATGCTATGATTTTCATTCCAAGAAACTGTGTGTAACTCTTGAAAATAGTTTTTTGCTGTTTTAAATTCTTCTAAATAATTTGGATAGTTGAGTTGTGTAGTGATTTCTTCTGCTAATGGAAATGGCTCTATGGTATAATAATTTATTTTAAGCTGATTTTCTATAGCATATTGTAGGGTAAGCAAAGCATTTAATCCTGTACCAAAACCAACTTCTAATATATTTATCTCGTTGAATTGTTCTGCTTGATATTTTAATCCAGCGTTTATAAAAACATGTTGTGATTCTTGAATAGCTCCATATTTTGAATGATACTGTTCGTCTAAATCGGCGATAAATAAACTGTGTGAGCCTTCTAGCGTAGTGACTAATTCTACTTTTCTCATTGTAGTGTAAAATTACACATTTGAATTATGCATTAGAAATTTATTCTGATATTTTAAAACAAGAACTAGTTACTTTTTGTTCATTTTGTCTTGATATTTACCTGTTGATAAACAGGCAATATGAACCAGATCCTGAAATAAATTCAGGACAAGAAGCATTTAAATCCATTTTTGCTTTGGTCTTTACTTTTCTTGTTCTTATTGCTTATTAAAAATATATTTACTACTAATATTTAAATAGTTTGACGAAATATCGTTGTTTGTTGTTGTTGACTAATAATATATAAGTACCAACTGCCATGCTTTTGTACTGATTTATTGGAATATTAATACTTGCATGATTAAAATTGACTTGCTCATTAATATACGACTTGCCTACAATATCTATTAATTGTACTTGGTAGTTTCCTAGTAGCAACTGATTATCTATTACTAATTGTTGATTGGCAAAGTATGCTTTTATAGTAGTTGTTTGCTCTTTAATTGAAGTCGGAACTGCAAAATGAATAGAATCTACTAGTGAAAAGAACTGTTTATCGTTAACATCTGTAGCAATAATTCTATAATATAATACCGTTCCGTTAATTGCATTTACAATATCTATATAATTATAATTGATTTGTGAAGTCGAATTTCCTGTTGCTGGAACAGTATCTAAATTTATAAAGTTAATTCCATCAAAAGAATATTGTACAATAAAGTTGACTGCATTTAATTCTTGTGCTGTTTGCCAATTAACCAAAGCATCATCATTAACTTGAATAGCATTTAAATCACTAAAAACTATTGTTGGTATTTTATCTTCGTTGAGCTTCTCTCCTATTAAATAATACTCGCCCCAACTATTTATAGTACACGCAATTTGGTAACCTCTTTGATATGGTTGAAACTGCACTTGACTTGGTGATAGTGTTTGAAAATTGCCGCGAATAAAATTATCTTTTAATGAAAGATTTTCATTAAATCCGTTGTAGTGTAACATAGCAATATCATTCATACAAAAAGCAGAATCATCTTCTAGCATATAAGCTAAACATTCATCATTCAATAAATAAAAATATATTAGTATATTATTTTGAATTGCTATATCTGAATGTATATACCAATTTCTTGGCACTAAAACTTTTCCTTCGTAAGCATCTATATTAGTAGTCTTTACATTATATGCTAGTGTGATGTTTCCGTATGCAGTGCCATTGTCATTTAGCTTAGCAACAATTAATCCGTTGTTATAAAAATATACCCAACCACTTCCTGTAGAATTTGCGTGAAGATAAACAGAGTCGGCTGTAGCAATACTTGTATTTTGTTCATATATATGTAAATCATCTATTGCTAAACCTTCGCCAACGCCAGCAGCATCTGAATTTAGTTTAAAACGAATACGCACATTGCTTTTATCTACAAAATCATCAATTGGAATTTTTGTAGTAGCAACTTGCCAAGGAATTGTTGTTGATTGCCAGTAGTTGTTAATTAAATTATTGTACCAATTATAACCACAATCTTTACATCCTAATCGTTGCCAAGTAACTCCATCTGAAGAATATTCTGCAAAAACAGAATCGCTTAAGAATTCTATATCTTGAATATGATTTATAGATAGATTTGGATTTTGTGTGAATGCACTAAAATTATAACAACCTGCATACAAATAACTTTTTTCATTATAATTATATGTTTTATACTGAGTATTTGTCCATGCATTATTTCCTTCGGCAGCTTTTCTAGTATAATACTTATATGGTTGTGTCCATTGCCAAGATGAATTTTCGCCAGTAGCTAACATTGTTGCTTCTTGCTCGAACGAATTGTAGTAAGGAAATTGATTTACCGATGGTAGTACTACAATATCTAGTATTGATGATGAGTCGTTTTGTTTGAATACATCGCCTGTATTTTCTACCCAAGCTTTTATTGCATAGCTTCCTTGAGTTGTAATATTTGGAAGCGTAGTAAAGCTATAGAGTTTATTTTCAAATGGCAGTAATTGTAAAATGGTTTCTGTAATTGTATTTGTTCCATTAATACTATATTTAACTATTACATTATTATAAGTAGTAGTTGTATTGTTTTTTACATTTATTGTTATTGGTTGAAAGTTTAAATCGCTACTACAATATGCTTTGTGTTGTTGTATATAGTTTACTGTTGCATCATTTCCTGCATTATAAATTTTTAGATTGTCAAATGCATAACCTCCGTTATTGTATACATTAGAAGTTCTATTAGTAAGTTGTAATTGAATTTTTATTTGGAATGATGAAGAAAAATCTTGATTGTTTTGCACTTTTAATAATTCATATAAATTAATATACTTTTCTGATTTATATTCTCCTACATTAGGTTTGTTTGTAAATAAATCGTAGATATTTATCCAAGTATCTGCATCGCTACCACGAGCAAAAATAAAGTCGTTACCTACTTGTTCATTATGATGTGTATAATCGAAATCTAAATACAAAATAGAATCTATATAATTAGACAAGTTTAAAGTAATTATATAGTCTACAGTTGCAGTGTCTGTATCTAAATAATTATCAAAATTTAGACAATGCACACCATCTTTTGCATAAACATTATTTAAATCTGTTCTTAGTCGTCCTGCTTTAGCTGTATAAAAATCGCTGTATTGCATATTATCAATACCAAATGTATTAGCAGTAATTACAGTTGAATTGAACTCGTAGTTTTCTGTCCAAGGTAATGTAATTGGTAAGTTCGCTAGATGTTTAATTGTATAGTGTAATGTATCATTAAATCTAAAAGTATCTAAAGGTAAAACGGTATACGCTACAACAGTATAGTTTCCAATTGCACTTAAATCTTCATTAATAGAAAAATAAACAGTATCTAATGCATTAGCAATTACGGCATGATTGACTGCTAGTGTTTTTAATAACCCATTATTAATTTTATAATTAATAAAAAATCCATTGACTGTATTTACGCCTAAATTTTTTACTACGAAAGCTAATTGTTCATTGCTAGTTAATTGTGTTTGCGTGAACTGTCTTCCTATTTTTGGTTGTAAAATATCTACTACGCCAATATCATTTGTATTGGTACATGAATTGCTTGTCCAAGAAAATGTTTTAGTATCTGATTTATTGCTTTCTATGTCATTATATTTTGTAGATATAGCAATGCCATAACCTTTACCTTCTATAATTGGAAATAAATTATAATTATTAGTATTAGTAGAATCTAAAAATCTAAATTGACCGTCTTCCAATAAATATAAATAATATTTATCTGTGTTAGTTGTAGCTGTCCATGAAATATTAGCATTTTGATTGCAAGTATTAATAATAATATTTGAACTAGCTACTGCTTTTGCTATAGTAAAATAAGCATTGGAAGTATCTTGGATTCCGTTGTACTCTATCATTATCAAACAACTATCAATATTATTGGTAACGCTAGGTGTAGTCCATGAATACGAACCTACACTCATATCTACATCTGTAGCAATGGTATTCCACGAAGTACCACCATCAATAGAATAAGCAATATTTCCTGTAGTACTTTGTTTATTATTCCATTTTATAGGATAAGTAGCACTTGCATTTAGCACTTCGCCACCATCTGGATGAACAATATCTAATTGTGCATCATCTTTATAATAGCTAACAGCAAACTGTTGTGTAGCACTTTGTAATGAATTGGCTTTTATTATAATTTGATAGTTGCCAGCAGCTAAATTATTATGTGTAATTTGTTCTATATTATTGAGTTGGTCTTTTTTTCTGACTGCATTTGCTGTATAATTATTTGGATCTAAAGTCCAAGGAAGAATAGTATCTAAACTTGGTGTTACTAGCACTACATCTAAATCGTTGACTAAAATTTTATCTGCTAAAGGAAAAGCAGCAAGGTCTGTCCAACACAGTGTTAATTTTAATTGTTGTTCTTCAGTAATATTTAAATTATATATTTTAGATTGATTAGAAGAAATGATATCTTCAATGTACCAATTTTTAGTTAATGTTTCTAAAGCTCTTCCCATGTCTGGTCGTCCAAAACCATAGCTATAATCTGGAGCAGGATTTCCTAAGTCTTCTGCTGTATTACATAGAATTGATTTCACCAATGCAGCATTTGGAATATCATTATAAATTTCTTTATATTTTCCTTGTAAAGCAGCTGCCATTCCTGCAACTTGTGGTGCTGCAAATGAAGAACCATAGGTAGCCGTAAATCCACCACTTGGATTAGTTGCTGTATAGCCAAAACCTTTAGTAACTAACTCTGGTTTAAGTCGACCATCGGTAGTTGGTCCACGACCACTATTACCAACCCAAGTTTCATCTGCAAACAACCAGCCAACTACAATTGTATTTTTTGCAGATTGATAGCCAATATCAACCGAATGATAACTATCAAAATCAGAACAAGTAGACGCAGAATTACCAACAGCCACTACATGTGTTACCTTTGGATATTGATTTGCAAGCTCGTCGATATACTGTGCCTCTGGAATGTACAAGCCAGAATAATCGCAAGTTGTAGTAGCAAAATTGTACGAGTGATTGGTTACTGATAAGTCATAATTTTGAATTCCACTTATAATTTCTTGAATAATATCATTATAGTAATCGTAGCTGTATAATTTAGCTTTAGCTGCTGCACTGTACTGTTTACTTGATAAATTAGGTTGCATTCCGACTGCACCTGCTACATAAGTTGGATGAGAAAAATAAGGTGAGTAATAATATTCTTTATCTATATTAAATACTCTATAATTTGGCAAATCTTGATGTGGACCAATACAACCTTCATCCCAAATGCCTACGCTAATATCTTGTGCTTGTGCATCATAACCATTTGGTGCATCTAGTTGTGCTTTGTTTAGTCGATTCATATAGTAAGAGTCAGAATAAAGCGTATTTTTTTTATCATACTTTTTAGAAATAAATAGTACCGACGGTAAAAGTGTAAGTTGATTTATTTTTTGAATTGGTAAAGTTGCTTCTACAAAATTTTTATTGTAGTCAATTTTTGTAGCATTGATTTGATTTTTTTGTAGGAAACTTTGAATTTCATCATCTGTAAAATATGAATCTAACTGAATGATTACTTTTTCTGTTAGTGCATTATCATCTATAGCTGTAATGAGTTTTGCTTGTGGATTTATACAATATATTGGTTGATTAATTTGTTGTTTTTTACTATTCCATTCTTGTTTATTATATCTGATTAAATATAAATTATTTGACAAATAAGCCATCACATTTTTTAGGTGTAAGTCTGCTGTATTGTTTAATTCTTGAACGATGTAAGCATAGTTGTCATCTTCGTAATATTGCTGATAATTATTACTTATTTGTTTTGCATTGGTAGCATTTAAAGGCAATAAATGTTGAGATTTACTAATCAACACTACTAAGCAAAGAAAGATTGCTAAAATGGTTTGCTTCATGAATACAAATTCTTGATTAAATATAATATTTAATATGGAAATTGCCAATTTCTGTAGTAGAAGTGTGTTGTTATTTGGTTTAGAATAACACTTTTGCATCTATCCTCTTTTGACTTGTATTATGAAACAAATAATAAGCTGAATACTGAAACAAGCTTCTAGTATATTGAATGAATACTATATTTTTAATTAAATTATTATTTTTCCAATGAACTCATTTAAAGATATCAGTCATATCAAACTGAGATGAAAATCCTCTTTTATTTTTTGGAATAAAGGGAAAATACAATTTTCTAATTCATTTTTTGTTAACTTAATCAATGAGCAATTCATATTTTTGTAATTTGTTGATTGTTAACCTTAAATTACATTTTTTGAATTGCTTTTTTTATTTACTAAAAGCTTAGATCACTTCAATAATAAGTATTTCAATAGAATAGTTCTTAGTAATTACCACGCTACGCAGAGTCCTGCTATGCTTTTAATACCTATACTTAGAGACTCTGCGAGGAAAAATGTCAGAAGAAAACTTCTTACACCACAAAAGAATTATCATACTACGCAGAGTCCTGATATGCTTTTAATACCTACACTTAGAGACTCTGCGAGGAAAAATGTCAGAAGAAAACTTCTTACACCACAAAAGAATTATCATACTACGCAGAGTCCTGCTATGCTTTTAATACCTATACCTAGAGACTCTGCGAGGAAGAAATGTCAGAAGAAAACTTCTTACACCACAAAAGAATTACCACGCTACGCAGAGTCCTGCTATGCTTTTAATACCTATACCTAGAGACTCTGCGAGGAAGAAATGTCAGAAGAAAACTTCTTACACCACAAAAGAATTATCATACTACGCAGAGTCCTGATATGCTTTTAATACCTACGCTTAGAGACTCTGCGAGGAAGAAATGTCAGAAGAAAACTTCTTACACCACAAAAGAATTACCACGCTACGCAGAGTCCTGCTATGCTTTTAATACCTATACCTAGAGACTCTGCGAGGAAGAAATGTCAGAAGAAAACTTCTTACACCACAAAAGAATTATCATACTACGCAGAGTCCTGATATGCTTTTAATACCTACGCTTAGAGACTCTGCGAGGAAGAAATGTCAGAAGAAAACTTCTTACACCACAAAAGAATTACCACGCTACGCAGAGTCCTGCTATGCTTTTAATACCTATACCTAGAGACTCTGCGAGGAAGAAAAATTATTTAATTCATTCTACTTTTGTCTTGATACAAAAGTAGCAAAAAATCAAGACTGCAATAAATTCTTAACACTCAAACTACATAAAAAATCTAAAAATCTTGAAACTCGCTACGCTCAAACAACAAGATTTTTTTAACGCTTTTTTATTTGTTCTCGTTAAATTTATTGGAGGTCACTATACTTATATCAAAACAACCTAATGACAAATAACTAATTTACTATTTCTTTTTCTTTGTAGTAGCTTTTTTAGTACTTGCTTTCTTGGTAGTTGCTTTTTTTGCTTTAGCTTTTGGTGCAACAGCAGAGTTTTCAATGATATTCATTACTTCTTCCATTGTCATTTTATAAGCATCTGTGCCTTTAGGAATTTTATAGTTTTCTTTTCCTTTTTTAATAAAAGCACCCCATCTTCCGTTTAGTACTTGAATATCGCCAAAGTCGTGAATGGTTCTCTTAGCAATAGATTCTAATTTCTCATGATACAATTCAATTGCTCTATCTAGTGTAACGGTGTATGGATCATCTTCTTTCTTTAAAGAAACAAATGTAGAGCCAAACTGAACATATGGACCAAATCTACCAGTATTGGCTTTTACTTGCATGCCTTCAAACTCACCTAAAGTTCGTGGTAATTGAAATAAAATTAAAGCATCTTCCATAGTAATAGTTTCTATGGTAAGGTGAGCAGGAATTTTAGCATATCTTGGTTTTTCTTCATCATCAGTATTGCCAATTTGTACCATTGGTCCGTATCTACCAATTCTAGCAGATACTCTTCTTCCAGATTTTGGATCAGTACCTAACTCTCTTTCTGCATTTAAGAATTCTTTTTTATCTGCCGAAACTTCAATTTCTTTATGGAAAGGTTTGTAGAACACATCCATTACTGCTACCCAATTTTTATCGCCATCAGCAATTAAGTCGAAATCTTTTTCAATATCAGCAGTAAAACTATAATCCATTACCTTAGGAAAATTGTCTAACAAATAATCGGTTACTAGTAAACCCATATCTGTTGGAACTAATTTACCTTTCTGCGAACCTGTATTTTCTACTAGTGTTTCGGTTTTTAAATTGCCTTTGTTGTCTAAATTTAACTGATTGTAATTTCTTGGATCACCTTCTTTAATGCCTTTTACAATATACTCTCGTTTTAAAATAGTAGTAATGGTTGGTGCATATGTTGATGGACGACCGATGCCTAATTCTTCTAGTTTTTTAATTAAACTCGCTTCTGTAAATCGTGCTGGTGCTTGAGTAAATCTTTGTCTAGCTTCAATATTTTTATACGCTAATGTTTGTCCAACACTTAGTTGTGGCAACATGCCTTCATCTTCTTGCTCTTCGTCTTCATCATCGGTAGATTCTATATATACTTTTAAGAAACCATCGAATTTTAGCATTTCGCCTTTTGCTACAAAATTTTCTTGTCGATTACTTAAATCTATAGTAGCAACAGTTCTTTCTAGTTGAGCTTTACTCATTTGCGATGCAATGGTTCTTTTCCAAATAAGTTGATATAATTTTTCTTCGTCTCTAGAACCACTAGCATTTACATTTTCTATATAAGTTGGACGAATGGCTTCGTGAGCTTCTTGTGCAGAAGCATTTTTTGTAGCATACTGTCTTTTGTCAGAATAGCTATTTCCATATGAATTTTTAATATAAGATTCAATACTATCTAAAGCCATGGCAGACAAACTCGTAGAGTCTGTTCTCATATAAGTAATTTGTCCACTTTCGTACAATCGTTGTGCAACCATCATGGTTTTACTTACAGAAAATCCTAGTTTTCTGCTGGCTTCTTGTTGTAGTGTAGATGTTGTAAATGGTGCAGATGGACTTTTAGTTGCTGGTTTTACTTGTATGTCTGAAATTTTAAAACTAGCAGTTTTACAAGCTTCTAAGAAATCGTTGGCTTCTTTTTCGCTAGATAGATTTTTAGATAATTCTGCTTTAAATACTTTTTTATCACTTATAAAATAAGCTACTACTTTATAGTACGACTGTGTTTCAAATTGATTGATTTCTCTTTCTCTTTCTACTACTAATCTTACAGCAACCGATTGTACTCTACCAGCAGATAAAGTTCTTTTTCCTGTTTTCTTCCACAATAAAGGAGATAATTCAAAACCTACCATTCTATCTAAAACTCTTCTTGCTTGTTGAGCATAAAATAAATTGTGATATAATGTTCTTGGATGTGCTACTGCATTTTTAATAGCTGGTGGTGTAATTTCATTAAATACAATTCGTTTAGTAGTTTCAGGATTTAAATCTAATACTTCGCACAAATGCCAAGAAATAGCTTCTCCTTCACGATCCTCATCCGTTGCTAACCAAACTTCTGCATTTTTAGATAGTTTTTTTAATTCTTTTACTACCTCTTTTTTATCGTCTGCTACAACATATTCTGGTTGGTAGTTATTAGAAACATCAATACCAAATTCTTTCTTAGGTAAATCTCTTATATGACCATAACAAGACTTTACAGTAAAATCGCTACCTAGAATTTTTTCAATAGTTTTTGCTTTTGCAGGCGACTCAACGATTAGTAGATTCTTAGACATATTCGGAATATTATTTTAAAATTTTACACAAAAGAAAGATTTTTAACTTGATGTACCAAATCTAAGCGTAAAAATTAGCTTAAAAAATGCGTACCTTTGCAACAAATCTATTATTTTATGACTTCATTACAAGCCATTTCTCCTATTGACGGAAGATATGCTGATAAAGTTGTAGCACTACAACAATATTTTTCTGAATATGCTTTAATTAAGTATCGAGTGATAGTAGAAGTAGAATATTTTATTGCACTATCTAAAACAATTCCACAAATTGGACAGCTTACAGATGCACAAATAACATCATTAAGAAATGTATATAATAATTTTAGTATTGAAAATGCTGAACGCGTAAAAACAATTGAGAAAACAACAAATCATGATGTAAAAGCTGTAGAATACTTTATTAAAGAAAACATTACTGACGATGATTTAAAAGGAAAAAGTGAATTTATACACTTTGGTTTAACTTCTCAAGATATTAATAATACAGCAATTCCTTTATCGCTAAAAGATTTTTATCAATACTATTTTGTAGAATTGATGTTAGGTTTATTACATGAAATAAAAGATATATCAGATAAATATAAAGATATTCCTTTACTAGCAAGAACTCATGGTCAGCCAGCTTCGCCTACAAGATTAGGTAAAGAGTTTTTAGTTTTTCATGATAGATTGTTGAAACAGTTTGAACAACTTGAACAGCAACAATATTTTGCAAAGTTTGGTGGTGCTACAGGAAATTTTAATGCACATGTTGTAGCATATCCGAATATTGATTGGAAAAAATTTGCAGATGACTTTATTAATCAAAGTTTTGGAATGTATAGATTACAAACGACTACACAAATTGCTCATTACGACGATTTAGCAGAATTGTTTCAAAAATATATGCGTTTTAATACTATATTAATTGATTTTTGTAGAGATATTTGGACTTACATTTCGATGGATTATTTTAAACAGAAAATTGTAGCAGGAGAAATTGGAAGTAGTGCAATGCCACATAAAGTTAACCCAATTGATTTTGAAAATGCAGAAGGCAACTTAGGTATTGCGAATAGTATTTTTAGTCATTTAGCAGAAAAATTACCTATTTCTCGTTTACAAAGAGATTTAACTGATTCTACTGTTTTGAGAAATATTGGCGTTCCAATGGCTCATACAGTTATAGCTATAAAATCTATATTAAAAGGTTTAAATAAACTATTGGTTAACGAACAAAAAATCAAGCAAGATTTAGAAGACAATTGGATGGTGGTAGCAGAAGCTATTCAAACAGTTTTGCGTAGAGAAGCATTTCCACAACCTTATGAAGCACTGAAAGCATTAACTAGAACCAATGAAAAAATCAATCAACAAATAATACATCAATTTATAGATGATTTAGAAGTTAGTGATGCGATTAAATCAGAATTAAAACAGATAACACCACAAAACTATACAGGCATTTAAAATTATAATTATGATACAAATATTGCACAACAACAGATGTGGTAAAAGTAGAACCGCACTACAAATTTTAGAAGAAAAAAGTATTCCGTTTGAAGTGATTGAGTACTTGAAAAATCCATTAACAGAAAAAGAAATTAAAACACTGCTTAAAAAGTTACAACTTCAACCAATAGATATGATGCGAACCAAAGAAAGTATTTTTAAAGAACTGTTTGATAATACTACACCAAGCGACGAGCAATTAATACAAGCTATGGTAGCACATCCTATATTAATAGAACGACCAATTGTAATTAATGGCGATAAAGCAATCATTGCAAGACCACCAGAATTAGCTTTAGAAGTTATTTAATATGATTAACGAAGCAGATTATGAAATAGTTATACAATTTGAAGATACTTATCCAAAAGGTTTATATATTACTATATATAAAAACGAGAATACTTATGTAAAAAAGTGTGTTTATAAAAATACAATTGTTTACTTGCCTTTAGGTAGTGGCGACAATATCAAATTTAAAGATGGAAGTGATAAAACATTTTTTGTAAGTTTTAAAGTTGATGAAGCTAAAAAGTACGGTTTTATTATTCCTTGTAATTATAATGGTTATATAGAACCATATAAAAACTTATCGTGCAATCCTGATGATTTAGTAATGATAGAAGAATTATATAAAGAAGAATTTCTAGGATATAAAAAATCAAACAGATTATATGAATGTCCTAAATGCAAAAAACAATGGTTAATAACTGAGGAATATGATTCGCACAGAGGTCATACTATTAATTGTATTTTAAAAAAATAATTACTTATAATATCTTATTTTTTATTTTGCAAATCAAATTAAAAAACGGTTAATAAATCTAACTGTTGATTGCTAGTAATTCATCTACTAAAATAAAATTGTACTTTTATTCTATGGAAAACATCAATCAACTATTAGAAGATGCGAAATTGGCTGCCATTGATGCAAAGAATTTAACAGCTACTCAAAAAGAAAAGTTGTTGCAAGACTTAGCTCAAGCACTTGTAGATAATACGAATCTAATCATACAATACAATCAACAAGATTTAGATAGAATGGCTGATGATAATCCGAAAAAAGATAGATTATTACTCAATCAAGATAGAATTAAAGCTTTGGCTGATAGCTTACACGATATTTTAAAGCTAGAAGACCCAAGTGGAAAAATATTATATGATAAAACATTGGACAATGGTTTACATATTCAAAAAACAACAGTTCCATTAGGTGTTGTTGGTGTAATTTATGAAGCACGACCAAATGTTACGATTGATGTAGCTGCGTTGTGTTTGTATTCTGGTAATGCCGTGGTGTTGCGTGGTGGAAGTGATGCAGAAAAAACCAATGAAATTCTAGTGGAAATTATTCATCAGTGTCTAGTAAAAAATCAACTCAATAAAAATATAGTACAACTTTTGCCTATCGACAGAAAACATGTTAAAGTGTTATTAGAAGCTACGCAGTTTGTAGATATTATTATTCCAAGAGGTTCGCAACAACTCATTGATTTTGTTCGAGACAATGCTAAAGTGCCTACAATAGAAACTGGTGCTGGTGTGTGTCATACTTATGTTGAAGCAAGTGCCAACTTAGACAATGCTGCAAAAATTGTAGTTAATGCTAAAACACAACGACCTTCGGTTTGTAATGCACTAGATACTATTGTTGTAGACAAAACCATAGCTAAAGATTTTTTACCTAAACTTATTGAAGGATTAAATGAATTTGGCGTAATCATATACGCAGATGATTTATCTTTTGAAATTTTAAATGCTGCTGGATATAAAAATCTACAGAAAGCAACCGAAGAAAACTTTGGCATGGAATATTTGAGTCAGCAATGTTCTATAAAAACAGTAAACAATATTGATGAAGCATTAGCACATATTAGAAAATATTCTTCTAAACATAGCGAAGCCATTGTAAGCGAAAACTTAGCTTATTGCGAACGATTTTTAAATGATGTAGATGCAGCTGCTGTTTATACCAATGCTTCTACACGATTTACAGATGGTGGTGTTTTTGGATTAGGTGCAGAAATTGGTATTTCTACACAAAAGTTACACGCCAGAGGACCATTTGCCTTGGAAAAACTAACTACAGAAAAATGGTTGGTAAAAGGTAGTGGACAAGTGAGATGATGTTGATTACTTACTTAAGTTTTCAAAATCTATTTTTTTTAATTTTAAGAGTGTGCCTTTAATTGTGTTTTTTGCTGCTTTCATTACATAGTTTTTGTTGGATGTTTTTATAACTATTTTCTCATCGTAAATAGTATACTGAGTGTTGTAGTTTATAAAAGTTAAACTGTTCTCTGATTTAGAATACTTAAAATTCTCATAGTAGAGTAATTCTATTGCTTCATCAACATCTGTAAAAACATAGTACAAATAATTTTCTATATAAAAAATTTGCATCTTTTTTTGATTGCTAAATTCAAATGAAAGTAATAAATTGTCTTCATTAATTTCTACATCAAGCATTTGATATTCTGATGTTACCATTTTACCATTTACTAAGTTTTCTTCAATGTAATCCCAAGTTATTCCAGACATACCTAAACCTTCTTCAACTATTTTTATAGCGTATGGATTATTATTTTCTACTTTAAATTCTGAAAATTGATGCCAACAGCAGCCACTTTTTGTCATAGTACTAATCGTTTTATTTTTAGCATCAACATTAAACATACCACAGTATTCTTGAGCTAGTTTTGTAAAACCTTCATTGTATTTAAATCCATTATTTGTTGCTAAATAAATTTGAAACGAAGGACCATGATAACAACTATTTTGTCCGTCCATGATTGCAAAATCTTTTATTCCATCAAAATTAAAATCTTCATATATAATTTGACTTTGTTCTCCATATGGTAGTTCTATTATATTCGCAAGCATTTTACCATTGTGTAATTCATAAGTTAGTTCTTCTGAATTTACTTTAATTAGTTTTTTATTTGTATTTACATTATATATAGCAACCCAACCTTTGCTAAAAACAGCTGTTGTATCTTCAATAAATACCTTACCATAGTATGTCTTAGAAAAATTATTTACTTTAAAAATCATTTGACTAAAACTAAAATTAAATAATAAAAAGAATAGTATAAGTGTAATTATTTTCATAGTATATATAGGTTTACAAGTAAATATAAGGAGTATGCGTAGCTTTATTAAATGAAATAACAAATATTAACAAGCTTATTATTTTACATCATATTTAAAGCAATAGAGGTTCTTTTTTGTGATGAAGTTGTTCAGCATCTAAATATCTTGCCTCTAATAACATTGCTGCAAAAATCTAATAAATAAAGAAAGACTTGATACAAAAACTAAGCGTCCAACTCTCCTGCTATAACATTCATGCTACTCATAGTTAAAATAGCATCTGACAATAAACCACCTTTTATCATTTCTGGATAGGCTTGATAGTAGATAAAACATGGTCGGCGTATATGAAAACGAAATGGAGTTCTTCCTCCGTCAGAAATAATATAGAAACCCAATTCACCATTTCCACCTTCTACTGCATGATACACCTCTCCTTTTGGTACTTCAGTTTCACCCATTACAATTTTAAAATGGTAAATAAGTGCTTCCATTTTGCTATATACATCAACTTTTGGTGGCAAGTAAAAGTGTGGTAAATCTGCATGAAAACTGCCTTCTTTTGGCATTTTGTTAATGGCTTGTTCTATAATTCTTAAACTTTGCCACATTTCTTCAATACGCACCATATATCTGTCGTAAGTATCGCCTTGTGTACCTACAGGAATATCAAAATCAAAATCTTCGTAAGAAGAATATGGATTCATTACACGAACATCATAATCTACACCAGCTGCTCTTAAATTTGGACCAGTAAAACCATAACTTAGTGCTAAATCTGCATCTATTGCACCAACACCAATGGTTCTATCCATAAAAATTCTATTGCGATTAACCAATTTTTCAAACTCTTTCAATCCAATAGGAAATTCTTTTAAGAAAGTGTGGATTAAATTCCATACTTCATCTGTAAAGTCTCTTTCTAAACCACCAATTCTTCCAATATTCGTCGTTAATCTTGCACCACAAATGCGTTCAAAAATATCGTAAATTTTTTCTCTATGTTGAAATAAATGCAAGAAACCTGTCATTGCTCCAGTATCTACAGCAATTACTGTATCGCAAATAATATGGTCTGCTATTCTAGATAATTCCATGATAATCACACGCATATATTGTGCTCTTTTGGGAATATCTGCTTTGATTAGCTTTTCTACAGTCATGTGCCAAGCCATATTATTGATTGGTGATGAACAGTAGTTTAGTCTATCGGTAATAGTTGTAATTTGGTTAAAAGGTCTTCGTTCTCCTAATTTTTCAAAAGCACGATGGATATATCCAATGGTTGGAACAGCATCAACAATATATTCACCATCCATAGTTAACACATTCTGAAAAATACCATGTGTAGCAGGATGTGTTGGTCCTAAGTTAAGTGTAGTAAAGTGTTTTTCTTCTGTTATGCTTTGTTGTTCTGTTGTCATAAAAATATATTACCTACCAAACATTTTGTCGTTCTTATCATCTCTTTGCAAATCTTCTAATGGATATTGTTTTCGCATCGGAAAATAATTCATTTCATCCATGTTTAAAATGCGTTTTAAGTTTGGATGTCCTACAAAATCAAAGCCAAAGAAATCGTATTCTTGTCTTTCCATCCAATTAGCAGTGAGCCATAAATCGGTTACTGTAGGAATAGCTACATCGTGCTCTGGCATAAACGATTTAATTCTTACTCTTTTATTAGCTACTAAGTTGTGTAATTGATACATGATGCAAAACTCTTTATCTTGCTCATTATCAGGAAAATGAATACCACAAAGTGTAGTTAAAAATTGATATTGATGCTTTTCATCATCTTTTAAATACGACAATACTGCTTTCAACTGGTTTTTCGCTACAATAATTACAGGAAAATCATAATCTTGCTCTATTGCCAAAATAGCATCGCCAAATTGTTGTTTTAAATCTTCTTGAAGTGTAGCTAATAGTGTTTCCATAAATTATTCAATTCCGTATTTAGCCAACATATCTTTGTATTCTTTACTATCTCTTCTTCTCGTAGATTCTGATTCTGCTAGTGCTTGTATTTGCAAAATACCATCTAAAACTTGTTCTGGTCTTGGCGGACATCCTGAAATATACACATCTACAGGAATAATTCTATCTATACCTTGTAAAACGCTATAAGTATCGAAAATACCACCAGTACTAGCACAAGCACCCATGCACAACACCCATTTAGGTTCTGCCATCTGCTCGTACACCTGACGCAAGATTGGTCCCATTTTTTTAGAAATGGTTCCCATTACCATCAATAAATCTGCTTGTCTTGGAGAAAACGATAATCTTTCAGAACCAAAGCGAGATAAATCGTAGGTTGCAGCCATAGTAGCCATGAACTCAATACCACAACAAGAAGTTGCAAAAGGCAATGGCCACAAAGAATTTTTTCGTGCTAAACCAACTACTTTATCTAGTGAAGTTGCAAAGAAACCTTGCCCTTCAATTCCTTCTGGTTGGTGAACAATATCTATATCAACAGCTGTAGTACTCATAAATTATTCCCATTTTAATGCTCCTTTTTTGATAATATAAAAGAAGCCCACTAAAAAAATTGCTATAAAAAGAAACATTTCTACTAATCCTAACAAACCTAGTGCTTTAAAGTTTACCGCCCAAGGATACATAAAAATCACTTCAACATCAAACAAAACAAAAAGAATGGCTACTAGAAAATACTTGATAGAAAATGGTAATCGTGCATTGCCTTGCGATTCTATGCCACACTCAAAACTTTCTAATTTTATTTTAGATTTTCTTTTAGGTCCTAGTAAATGTGTAGCCACCATTGTAGTTAACACAAAACCAAGAGCAACAAAAAACATCATGGCTATTGGCAAGTAATCTATTAAACCGTTGTTGACTGCTAATAACATAGTATAATTTGCACAAAATTAAGCTTTTTATTGGAGATTTTACAAGAATGTATTTAAAACTTATGCTAAGATGTTGAGTACTCTTTTAAGTTCTTAATAATCGAACAGCATAAAAAGCCAAAAATCTTAAAACTGGCTTTACTCAAACAGTAAGATTCTTTTATGTTTCTTTACTTATTCTTACTAGGTCGTTGATTCTTTGTAAACAAAACTTAGGTAATAATTTTAATTTTGAATGCTAATTGCAACCATAAATAATTGATTAAATTAACAAATGTTAGTTTTTTTTATCTTTTTGTGTAATGATTATTGTCTCTGTATAATATTTTATTTGTTAATTAATTTCATTTATGATGACGGTTAATCCAACTTTTAGTATATCCTGAATATATGAGTTTAAATTATCTTTGGTTCGTTCTCCTATCCGTTCCAATGAAACTGTAAATGGTGAAATATTAATTGATATTAATTTTTTATCTTCATGTTCATCAATATTTTCTGAAAATTCCATAAATGCTCCAACAGCAATTACATCGTCTTCGTATCCATAGTGATGAACTGTTATAATAAGATTATAGCTACTTTCGGTAGGCAAACTAAAATGAATTCCAAACCAGCCTCGAGGCATATTTCGATTGAAATAATAATCATGATTATTTGCATATTCAGTTATTTGATGTGTATGCCAAAAGTGCCTTTCTTGATTAGGATTTACACTTGTAACACCTGTTCTAGCTACTTCTCTTGGAATTAGTTCTTTTAATTCTTCTTTAATTTCGCCCAAGATATCATATATATATTCAAATACTTTATTTCTGTTTTCTGTTAACTCGTACTCTCTTATTTTTCTTTGTTCAGAAGTAGCCTTTTCAACTTTAGAATTTAGTAAATTAGCTAAATCAGCTAGACTATTTGCAGTTTTTTCTGTTTTAAAATTTAGAGCGTTTTCTATACTTTTTTTCTGTTCAATTGAAAAAAATGTAACTAATTCTTGAGGAACATTTTTATCAGCATGTTCTAAAGCAGAAATATATGCTGATTTATCTTCCCTCTTAACAGTAAAAGGAAGCAACCCATTCTTTATCAATATTAAACTTGCTAATAGCCGAGCAATTCGTCCATTGCCATCTTGAAATGGATGAATTTGAGTAAAAGCATGATGCACCCATGCTGCTAAAATAATTGGATTTAATTCTTTTTCGGTTTGTTCGTTATAGATTTTAATTAGCTTATCCATTTCACTTTCAACATGAATAGTTGGACAGTAAATGAAAATCTGTCCATCTTTTCGTTTGGGATTATTCTCATTCTCTTTAAATTTTCCCTTAAGTAATGGAATTTGAACTATCCTACCTAGTGTATCAATAGCTTCCGTATAATCTTGGTTCTGAGTTATCAATTGATGTAATTCCTTTATGAAACTAACCGTTAATTGTCTATTAGATTTAACCAAATCAAAAACAAAATCCATAGCTTCAAAGTGATCGTAGAGATACTGCATTAACTTTTTAGGAGCTATGTTTGTATCATTATGACTAATATATGATTCAACAAATCCTTCTTTTATCAATGTTTGAGTAATCCCTTCAGATAAATCATAAAGTTTTTCTACTATCCCTGTTTCAATAGCATGTTGTCGTTTAAGCCGATTTAGAAACTCTTCATAATCGCTATCACCATCAATAAACTCCTTTCTCTTTTTATACCAACTTGGGGCTAAGTCATCAAATTTTGATGTGTCTGTATTTAGCCAATTATCTTCAATATCAATTCCAGTCCAAATTTTCACTTCTTTACCTTCCATCTCTAATTCTTCTTATTTTTATATTATGTATATCTATAGTATTTACACATACTTACTCTCCTATTTCCATATATCCCTAAGTTTTTGCAATAGCAAGTTAGCCAATTATTTTTACTATTTAAATATTTTATTAAAAAAATTAAAGGACTAGCTATGTTTTTTTTTATAGCTATTTGGTGGGTTGTAGTTATCTACACACAGTATTGTAGTTGCTACGAGGTGGTCTGTAGTTATCTATATATGGTGTTGTAGTTGCTACATGGTGGTCTGTAGTTATCTACACACAGTGTTGTAGTGGCTACATGGTGGTTTGTAGTTATCTACATATAGTGTTGTAGCCGCTACATGTTGGTCTGTAGTTATCTACATATAGTGTTGTAGTTGCTACGAGGTGGTCTGTAGTTATCTACATATGGTGTTGTAGTTGCTGCATGGTGGTTTGTAGTTATCTACACATGGTGTTGTAGTTGCTACGAGGTGGTTTGTAGCTGTCTACATATGGTGTTGTAGTTGCTACATGGTGGTTTGTAGTTATCTACACATAGTGTTGTAGCCGCTACATGTTGGTTTGTAGTTAGCTACACATAGTATTGTAGCCGCTACATGTTGGTCTGTAGTTATCTACATATAGTGTTGTAGTTGCTACGAGGTGGTCTGTAGTTATCTACATATGGTGTTGTAGTTGCTACATGGTGGTCTGTAGTTATCTACACATAGTGTTGTAGTTGCTACATGGTGGTTTGTAGTTAGCTACACATTGTATTGAAGTAAAGGTATCTGCTAAATAGATGGTAAGCATTTATAGTAGTAGATTCCGAAACAAGTTTGGAATGGAGCCGCTTCGTTTCGTTACACTTCACTCAGCGTGACGGAGATAAAACTAATGACTTAATGACGAATAACTAGACAGTATCCCAAGAAGTGTGTAAAGTTAAAAGGTTGAGTTGTTTTAAATTTTAATTCTGTTGTCAAAAATAATAATAAATTGGTTAAGAATAATTCCCCAGTTTTGTATTGGCATAGACCATTTTTTGGTGGCTTCTCTTATGGCAAGATAAACGGATTTTAGCACAGCATCATCTGTTGGGAAAGACATTTTGTTTTTGGTGTATTTTCTTATTTTTCCGTTTAAATTTTCTATTAAATTGGTGGTATAGATGATTTTTCTGATTTCTACGGGGAATTCAAAAAACACGGTAAGTTCGTCCCAATTGTCTTTCCAAGATTTAATGGCATAGCTGTATTTGGCTTCCCATTTTAGTGCAAAGTCGTTAAGTGCTGCTTGTGCTGCTTGTTTTGTTGGTGCTGTGTAGATGAGTTTCATGTCTGCTGTAAACTGTTTTCTGTCTTTCCAAACTACATATTTACAGGCATTTCTGATTTGATGGACGACACAGATTTGAGTTTGTGATTGAGGAAAAACAGAGCGAATAGTCTGCGTAAATCCGTTTAAATTATCGGTTGCTGTAATTAATTTTCACATCAACTAACCGTCTATACTAAGTGAGGAACAAACGAAGTATCTCCTAAATCAAAAACTCAACAACTAAAATAATCCTCGTCTTTGCAAGCGGATAGCAGTTCATGGTTTGAGATTGCCTGTCTCTATCTGTTGGCAGACATGGTGCCGAACAGGTAGATTTCGGAATCTGTTTTTAAAAGACTTTGAAATAGACCTGCCTACTGCAAGCAGATTCAGAATGGAGTCATATGTAATTTTGGTCTATTTTTAATATCACTTTAGTATTATACGAACAACAAGTAAACCAACACTCAGAGTCGATCCTTCGCAAAACCAAATGTGTCAAATTTTCTCACCCATTCAAAGAAGTTTTTAGAGCGACATATTTTGGCGTTTCCCTCAGATAAATTTGTATTAAATTTTAAAAATAACATTAATATGGAAAGTACACTTAAAAATGAAGTTTTACACAATATTGACATGGTCTACAATTTGGCAGAAAAAAGTAAATTAGATAATCTATTATTTGATATATTAGAAGAAGAACTCTCATTTTTGGCTAAATACTTTCATGTTTCAACAACGCAAGCACTTTTTATTGCTGTTATTTTTACGCTAAACTACAAAGGTCGTAAGGTTAACCTAGATGATTTGAATGAATATTTCGAATGCAATCCAATAAAACTTTTGGAGTATAGTAATAATTTTATTGAATTACTTGAAAGATGTTTGTTACGCAAAAACACCAAAAACAATAGGCACAAAAATATAAAACTTAAAGGTGTAGATGAAGAGTTTTATGTAAACGAAATAATTTTAGATAAAATTCTTAAAAATGAACCTATTCCTGATGTTTTAGTTGATGTTCTAAAATTTGAAGACATCTTTTCTTTATTAGAAATGGTGAATGAATTAGCTAATCAAAGAGATAATAAAGAAATTTCAACAAGAGAATTATTTGAGCAAACTCAAAGTATTTTAGAAGAGAATACTAATCTCTTGCTTATTGAAAAAATAAAATATTTTGGAGTTTCAATTGAAGAAAAATATTTGTTTTTATATGTTGTATGGAAATTTCTCGAAGGAGATAGAGATCCTTGGGTAGAAACTGCTTTTAGAAAAATTTATGATAGACTCAATGAAAGATTTATTCAAATAGAAAAACTGCTGTCTAAAGAAAACAATCTAATTAAAGAAGATTGGTTAGAACTTGAAGACAGCACTTTCTTTGATAATGTAAAAATGAAACTTACAGAAAAAGCATTAAATCTACTTACTGAATGTGGTATGAAATTATTTAGCAAAAATTTAGACAATAACGAAAAAGAAAATATAATTTTTCCTAAAAATATATCATTTCGCAAACTAATTTATAGTAATGAAGAAACTAATCAATTAAATTTATTGAAGACTCTTTTGAAAGAAGAAAATCTTAAAAACACACAAAAGCGTTTAGTAGAAAAAGCATTACCAAAAGGAATAACAGTATTACTTTATGGTACAGCTGGTACTGGAAAAACCGAAAGTGTTTTACAAATTGCTAAAGCAACAAGCCGAGAAATAATGAAAGTAGATATTAGTGCATCTCGTTCAATGTGGTTTGGCGAAAGTGAAAAAATTATCAAGCAAGTTTTTAAAGAGTACAAATCATATACAAAAAATAAAAAAATAACACCTATTTTATTTTTCAACGAAGCTGATGCCATTATTGCTAAACGCAAAGAAACAAATTCATCAAATGTAAGTGATACGGAAAATAGAATTCAAAATATTTTGTTAGAAGAAATTGAAAACTTTGAAGGTATTTTAATTGCCACAACAAATTTAGCAAACAATATGGATACAGCATTTGAAAGGCGTTTTTTATTTAAAATTGAATTTCAAAAGCCAAGTATTGCTGCCAAAACACAAATTTGGAAATCTAAAATACCACATTTGTCAGATAATGATTGTGAGTTATTAGCTACACAGTTTGATTTCTCTGGTGGACAAATTGATAATATTGTTCGTAAAAATGAAATCAACGAAATTGTATACGGAACTAAAGTAAATCTAAAAATACTAATAGCATTTTGTAAAGAAGAAACACTATGTAACCAGCTTTCAAGAAAACAAATTGGATATAAAAACAGCAATCAATGATATCATTTACTGCCATAGATTTTGAAACTGCACAAGGCAAGCGTTGGAGCATTTGTCAAGTTGGTTTGGTGCGTGTCGAAAATCAAATTATAACAGAGCAGTTATCAATTTTGGTTCAACCACCAGATAACTATTACTGGAATAATTTCATTGATATTCACGGAATTGATCCTAAACAAACAACAAATACACCAACTTTTGATAAAATTTGGTATCAAATTGAGCCATTCATCAAAGGTCAAAATGTTGTTGCTCATAACGGTTTTGCTTTTGATTTTCATTGTCTCAATCAAACATTGGAATATTACAACATCGAACTGCCAAAATATACAGGATATGATACTTACAGAATATTTGGTAATAAACTATCTTCGTTATGCGAAGAATATAAAATTCCATTAAATCACCACGAAGCATTGAGTGATGCAATGGCTTGTACAGCATTATTTTTAATACATTTAAAAAATAATAAAAATGTCAAATAATAGCATACCAATAAAAACAATCAACGATTTACTGAAATATAATTTCTTTATACCATCATATCAAAGAGGTTACCGATGGACAAAACAACAAGTGACCGATTTATTGAATGATATATGGGAATTTATAAATAAACAAAATGAAAAGGATAATGAATGGTACTGCTTGCAACCAGTTGTAGTAATGAAGAGAGTAGAAAATACAGAAATTGAAAATAAATTATTTGGAGATTGGTATGATGTAATTGACGGACAGCAACGATTAACAACAATACTTCTTATCTTAAAAAACTTAGAACACTTTGTTGAAAGTGAAAGAAAGAACTTCGAAATACAATATGAAACAAGAAAAAACAATGAAAATTTTTTGACAAAAATAGACAGCAAATCAGAATATGATTCTAAAAAAAATGTTGATTATTTCCATATTTACAATGCTTACACGACTATTAAGACTTGGTTTCAAAAGAAAGCAAATGATGGGCAAACCTCAATAAGTTCAAAGTTTATTACGCCATTTTTAGAAAAAGTTAAAATTATTTGGTACGAGACGACCGATTCTAAATCTATCGATATTTTCACAAGAATCAACAGCGGTAAAATTCCGTTGACAAATGCAGAGTTGATTAAGGCTTTGTTCTTAAATAGTTCAAATTTTCCGAATGCAGATAAAGTAAAACTTGGATTAATTCAACGAGAAATTGCTTCAGAATGGGACAGAATCGAATATGCCTTACAAGACGATTCTTTTTGGTATTTTATCAATAAAAATGAAAACAACTTAGCAACTAGAATAGAATTTATTTTCAATTTAATGTCAGACACGCCAAGTGATGATAAGTATTCCACTTTCTACTTCTTTAATGAAAAATTTAAAACCAAATCAGAAAAAGAAGTAACCAACAATTGGCAGGAAATTAAAAAGTATTTCCAAACACTCAAAGAATGGTACAATGACAGAGAATTATATCACAAAATTGGTTATCTGATTGCTGTTGGAACTGACATTAAGACTATTCTTGAAAACAAAGAAAATAAGCTAAAAAGTGAATTTGGGAAGTGGATAGACCATGAAATTGAAAAGATAGTAATCAAAAAGCAAGTTGATGAATTAGAATATGGTCAAGATAATGGACAACTAATAAAAGTATTGCTTTTGCACAACATCATTACAACACTAAATAGTGACGACACTTCTCTACGATTTCCATTTAATAAGTACAAAAACAAGAAAAATGGAGGTTGGAGTTTAGAGCATATTCACGCACAAAACTCTGATGATATTACAGAAATTGATGATTTTGAAGAATGGCTAAAAATATTAGATACTGATATTCTTACGGAAGAAATAAAAAATGAAATCAATAATTTCAATAATGACAAACAAAAGGAAAAAGTTTCTTCACTTGTCGATAAAATTAGCAATCTGTTTGGCGAATCTGATATTCATTCTATTGAAAATATGGCATTGCTTTCCAAGAATGACAACTCAAAACTGAACAATGGATTGTTTCCTGTAAAAAGAGAAAGAATAATTAAGCTTGAAAAAAATGGAGCGTTTATTCCGCTTGCAACAAAGAAAATCTTTCAAAAATATTTTGAAAATTGTACAAAGCAATTAAGCAAATGGGAAGAAAAAGACAGAAATGCTTATTTGAATGATATTAAAAAAACTTTGAAAAAATATTTACCTCAAACAGAAATATCAGAAAATGAGCAATAATCCAACATCAAAACAATTGACATTTATGCAATTAATTTCCAATGACCGTAATATTTGTAAGCATCGTGGTAATTTGGCATGGCAACCACTAAGTAAGGTTGAAATTCCAATTATACAACGAGATTATGCTCAGGGTAGAGAGAGAGAAGAAGAACTAAGAGAAAACTTCTTAAAGTTTCTACTTGAAGCTGTTAATGGCACACCAAAGGAATTAGATTTTGTTTATGGAAGTGTAAAAGATAAAATTTTTCAACCACTTGACGGACAGCAACGATTAACTACTTTGTTTTTGTTATATTGGTTTATTGCAGTCAAAGAAAACAAGTTAAATGAAGAATTAAAAAATCTTTTGACAAAGTTCACCTACGAAACAAGAACAAGCTCAAGAGAATTTTGCATTGACTTAATCAACAAAGGAATTCTTTATAATGACGAGAAAAATATTTCTGAACTTATCATTGATAGTTCCTGGTTTTTCCTTTCATGGAAAAAAGACCCTACAATAAAATCAATGCTCACAATGTTGGATTCCATTCAGCAAACATTTCAAGATAAAACAGAAGTTTGGAGCAAGCTAAACAATATTAGTTTTCATTACATAGAACTGCAAAACTTCGGACTTTCCGATGATTTGTATATCAAAATGAACGCAAGAGGAAAACCACTTACTGATTTTGAAATTTTCAAAGCAAAGTTTGAGCAACATATAAACCAAGAGAGTTGGGAAGAAAGTGCAGAAACGACCGAAACATTTTCACATAAAATTGATACACAATGGACAGATTTGTTTTGGATTCACCGTGATGATAACAACAAAATTGACAATAGTATTTTAAAATTTATAACAAATATAGCAATGCTTTTTTATGCTCAAAGTATCGAAATATATGACAATAAGTATGAAAAAGACAATGTGATAAATGAACATGAAATCAAAAGTAAAAATAAAAGCATTAAGGACAAGGCAGCAAAGAGAGAACAAATAGAACGAAGAATTGCAAAACTATTTAATAATTACAGCACAGTACAGGCAGAGGATTTTGCAATAAAAGATGCGTTTGAATTTTTGTATAATACTTTAGATTTATTTTCAAAAAATGATAATGATAAACTTATACCCAAAAAATTAAATCTATGGAATTTTATATATAATGAAAAATCATTATTCGAAGAAAATATAAAAACTGATGAAACAACTACATATAAACAAAGAGTTTTATTTTATGCTCAAATACAGTATTTACTATCAAACTCAATTGACGATACTTCATTTTACAATTGGATGAGAGTAGTAAGAAATATAGCAGAAAATTCTACTATTGATAGTACAGCAACATTCATAGGAGCAATAAATTTGATTAAAGAATTATCAAACGGTTGTAAATTTATTTATAATTATCTTTCTACAACTAAAATCCAATCTAGTTTTGCTAAAGAGCAAGTGAAAGAAGAAATTGGAAAAGCCAAAATAATTATTAATAAACCAGAATTGAAAAAGCTTATTCACCAAATAGAAGATACTAATTTTTGTAAAGGTAGAATTAGTTTTGCTTTGTTTTGTATCGGATACGATAATGAAAAAACAGAACTCAATAATTTAGATGCAGATAAATTATATAATATTTATGAAGTTATTAGAAACAATTTTGAGAATTTGAATGAAGAACTTCCTGATAATTTTAAACGAGCATTCTTAACGATTGGAAAAAATGATTATTATGAAGTATGGAACAGTAGTTGGTCTTGGAACTTTGATTGCCATAAAAGATGGTTATTAAAAACATATAATGATTTGAAAGAATTTTCAAATAGCACAGATTGGAAAAGAAACTACTTAAAAGAGTTATGCAATTTATTGGTTAACAAATCTTTTGTTGACATTATTAATAGCTATATACAAAAAATAGATTGTTTTGAAAAATTACCTAATTGGAAGCAAAGATTAATTAAAGAAGAAAAATTATTAGAAGGTGCAACATTTATCCTAATTCCTAATGATAATTCATATTGTATATTAGCTTGGCAACAAAGACCAAGTAAAGAAAATAAAATAAAAAAAATAAACCACTATGGACTAAAAGTCCATAGTTTTGTTACGGACTGAAAGTCCTATTTCGGACAGTACTTCTCTATTCAATTATAAAATTATCATTTGAGTTCGTATTTGGATTCCTATGATGTTCTAAATATTCATTTACCATTTCATCTGTTATATTACCTGTACTCCAGCAACCATAACCTATTGCCCAAAAATGACGACCCCAATATCTCTTCTTTAACTCTGGAAACTCTATCTGTAATTTTCGTGAACTGCGTCCTTTCAATAATTTTACCATGCTACTTATTGATTGTGATGGACGATATTCTATATGCATATGAATATGATCTTTGGATACTACTCCTTTCAATATTACAATATCTTCTGCTTCACATATTTGCATCAAAAGACTTCTACACCTTACTTTTATATCTGCTTCCAATACTGCATATCTATATTTTGTAGCCCAAACAATATGTACTGTAAGCCGTGATATGCTATGACCATTGACCCTTTGGTATTCCATACTACAAAAGTAAACATTTTTAGAAGCTAAAGCGAAATGCACTAAAGTGCATAGTTTTAACTATTTTTGAGACCAATAAAATAATACATAAAATTATGTCAAAAAGAGGATACATATCAAGATACTTGCTCATTCTCAAAAAGCTGAAAGTAAAACCTTACTCGACTTATGAAGAGTTACAGAGCTATATAGAAAACCAGTTTGACTATCTGCAAATGCAAGACGATAATTTACAGATAGGTTTCTCAAAACGGACACTTCAAAGGGATTTAAAAGAAATCAGAAATGTTTTTGGAATTGACATTGAGTATTCAAAATCTCAAAAGGGCTATTTCATCAGCCAAAATGAAAATGAAAACATGAATTTCCAAAGAATGATGGAGGCATTTGATATGTTCAATTCTTTAAATCTTGCACAAGACTTGGCACCTTTTATTCATATGGAAAAACGCAAACCACAAGGAACAGAGAATTTATATGGTTTGCTTCATGCCATTAAAAATATACTTCAAATCAAATTCACCTATCAGAAATTTTGGGAAGAAGAAATAGGCCAACGGTTGGTAGAACCTTATGCTTTAAAGGAATTTAAGAACCGTTGGTATATTATAGCAAAAGACAGCAAGGACAACAAAATAAAAAGTTTTGCACTTGACCGTTTAACAAATCTTGAAATCACCAATCTTCACTATCAATATCCAGACAATTATAACATTGAACAAAATTACCGTTATTGCTTTGGTATTATAAACTCAAATGACGAAGAACCAAAAGATATTATATTATCGTTTAACCCATTTCAAGGCAAGTATATAAAAACACTTCCATTACATGAAACTCAACAAGTTTTAGTGGACAACGAGGAAGAAATGAAAATTAAACTTAAACTTTGCTTAACACACGACTTTTTAATGGAACTACTTTCTTACGGTGATAACATGAAAGTTATTGAACCAAAATCATTGGCCGATGAAATCAAACAAGCATTAAAAAGTGCATACGAACAATACTAACCCAAATTACGCATTAGACTTTGTCATGAGAGAAAATTATACAAAATATTTACAAAGCACGGAATTTTTTTCACGGAAATGTAGTTTTAGCTACATTGAGTATAAAAAAATGAGTACTGATGTAAATATAAAGTAGAATTTTTTCGGAATAAATTTCTAATGCGTAATTTGGGTTTAACGCAGAAGTCAGCGAAAAAATGTAAAAGAATAAAGCTGTTTTAAATGCTATAGTCAACTTAATATAAAATGTCATAAGAATAAAAAATAAATATTTGATATTCAATATATTATCACAAAGAATTTATGACAAATTATTTGAGTTTAACTATAATTAGTATAAGTAGGAAGTATGTAGTACTTCAGCTTTATTAGCACGATACACATAGATTGCTTCGCTACTTTCATTCGCTCGCAAGGACGAGGATTATTTTAGTTGTTGTATTTTTGATTTAGGAGATACTTTGTTTGTTCCTCACTCAGTATGGACGGTTGGTTGTAAAAAGTTACTATGAGTAAAATGTAATTGATAATAAGACCGTCTATTGCGAAATTCTGAGAGGTACGAACAAAATTGTGGCAATCTCAAACTTTAGATTGCTTCGCTACTTTCATCCGCTCGCAAGGACGAGGATTATTTTAGTTGTTGTATTTTTGATTTAGGAGATACTTTGTTTGTTCCTCACTCAGTATGGACGGTTGGTTGTAAAAAGTTACTATGAGTAAAATGTAATTGATAATAAGACCGTCTATTGCGAAATTCTGAGAGGTACGAACAAAATTGTGGCAATCTCAAACTTTAGATTGCTTCGCTACTTTCATCCGCTCGCAAGGACGAGGATTATTTTAGTTGTTGTATTTTTGATTTAGGAGATACTTTGTTTGTTCCTCACTCAGTATGGACGGTTGGTTGTAAAAAGTTACTATGAGTAAAATGTAATTGATAATAAGACCGTCTATTGCGAAATTCTGAGAGGTACGAACAAAATTGTGGCAATCTCAAACTTTAGATTGCTTCGCTACTTTCATCCGCTCGCAAGGACGAGGATTATGTATCGTCCTAAAAAAAGTTTACAGTTATTTAGTTAAATACTGATATAGGTTTACAGTTCAAATATAATCCTAAAATAGGTTTACAGTTTGTTTTCTTTGGTAATAATTTTTCCATTTTTTTTCTATTTTAATTGTTTGATTTTGATGTACTAAACTCGGTACTAAATTTCCTATACTCATATGTGGTCTATCTTCATTATATAGTTTTATTACTTGGTCTAATAATATCTTGGCTTCTGTTATATTTCTTAGATCATAATGGTCTAAATATTCTTCTTTCAAGATACCATTTACTCTCTCTGCTATTGCATTTTCTAATGGATCACCATTCTCTGTCATGCTAACATCTATGCTGTTTTGCTGTAGCAGATTTACATATTTATGACTGCAATATTGTACACCTCTATCGCTGTGATGTATAAGTGAGCTATTGAGCTTTGTATCTAATGGTAAAAGTGCCATTTTTAATGCTTTTAAACTACTGTCTGCATCAAGTGTTTCAGATAAATGATAACCTACTATTTTATGACTGTAAGCATCTGTAATTAAGCTAATATACACATATCCTATATTTATCTTCCAATATGTAATATCACTGACATACAATTGATTAGGTTTTGTTGGAGTTAAGTCTTTTATTAAGTTTGGATACTTCTTTAGCCAATGGTGCGACTGAGTTGTTTTAATATTGCTGCGTCTTTTTCGTATCAACAAATTATATTGTGATAGCAAGTTAAACAAAGCATCTCTACCCATTTTTATTTGGTGTGATAACATAAATGCTTCTAACATTATATACAATTTTCTAGTACCTATTCTTGGATGATATTGACGGATTTTTAATACCTCTTTTATTATTAATTCCTGTTGAAGTGCTGTGTTAACAGCTTGGTTGAAGTGCTGATAATATGCCTGTCGTGTAATACCAAACAATCGGCATAGCTTTGCGAATCCTATATATTGATGTCGTGCTTTCATTTCTTGGATTGTTTGGTGTTTGACTTTTTTCTAATACTAATTTTTAATTCTTTTTCAGCTACTTCTATCATGGTGTCTAATGCTGTGGCTCGTAATTCTGAGTTTAATAATGCTTTTTCTAATTGCTCAATTCGTTGTTTTAATTCAATGTTTTCTAGTGGTTCATTGCTCTTTATCATAAATATTTCTTTGTTTGGTAATTTACGCCATTTAGGTACCATATCATATCCTAATTGACGCATCCATTTGAGTAACGAACCATGTTCCTCTTTATGTCCTGTATATTTTTCCCATATATCTCTCTTCTTACAGCCTGTTCTAAGATATTCTTCTATAATATACTTCCGTTCCTCTATAGTAAAATCTCTTGGTGATTTTTGTCCTAAAATAATTTGTCTTTTTTTCATTTTTTTACACTCTTTTTGCTTATTAATTGTGTAAACCTATTTTAGGACAAGACATTATTTTAGTTGTTGTATTTTTGATTTAGGAGATACTTTGTTTGTTCCTCACTCAGTATGGACGGTTGGTTGTAAAAAGTTACTATGAGTAAAATGTAATTGATAATAAGACCGTCTATTGCGAAATTCTGAGAGGTACGAACAAAATTGTGGCAATCTCAAACTTTAGATTGCTTCGCTACTTTCATCCGCTCGCAAGGACGAGGATTATTTTAGTTGTTGTATTTTTGATTTAGGAGATACTTCGTTCGTTCCTCACTCAGTATGGACGGTTGGTTGTAAAAAGTTACTATGAGTAAAATGTAATTGATAATAAGACCGTCTATTGCGAAATTCTGAGAGGTACGAACAAAATTGTGGCAATCTCAAACTTTAGATTGCTTCGCTACTTTCATCCGCTCGCAAGGACGAGGATTATTTTAGTTGTTGTATTTTTGATTTAGGAGATACTTTGTTTGTTCCTCACTCAGTATGGACGGTTGGTTGTAAAAAGTTACTATGAGTAAAATGTAATTGATAATAAGACCGTCTATTGCGAAATTCTGAGAGGTACGAACAAAATTGTGGCAATCTCAAACTTTAGATTGCTTCGCTACTTTCATCCGCTCGCAAGGACGAGGATTATTTTAGTTGTTGTATTTTTGATTTAGGAGATACTTTGTTTGTTCCTCACTCAGTATGGACGGTTGGTTGTAAAAAGTTACTATGAGTAAAATGTAATTGATAATAAGACCGTCTATTGCGAAATTCTGAGAGGTACGAACAAAATTGTGGCAATCTCAAACTTTAGATTGCTTCGCTACTTTCATCCGCTCGCAAGGACGAGGATTATTTTAGTTGTTGTATTTTTGATTTAGGAGATACTTTGTTTGTTCCTCACTCAGTATGGACGGTTGGTTGTAAAAAGTTACTATGAGTAAAATGTAATTGATAATAAGACCGTCTATTGCGAAATTCTGAGAGGTACGAACAAAATTGTGGCAATCTCAAACTTTAGATTGCTTCGCTACTTTCATCCGCTCGCAAGGACGAGGATTATTTTAGTTGTTGTATTTTTGATTTAGGAGATACTTCGTTCGTTCCTCACTCAGTATGGACGGTTGGTTGTAAAAAGTTACTATGAGTAAAATGTAATTGATAATAAGACCGTCTATTGCGAAATTCTGAGAGGTACGAACAAAATTGTGGCAATCTCAAACTTTAGATTGCTTCGCTACTTTCATCCGCTCGCAAGGACGAGGATTATTTTAGTTGTTGTATTTTTGTTAATTTACTTAAACCAAACTCAGGCTATAAGTAAATTCTCTTTGCTTAGTAGTTGATGGTTAATCCACCACCAAAACCCATGTCGCTATCGTAATGAACTCTTGCTCTCATATATCTGGTAATGATATAACTTAAATCTACCATGTATTCAATATCTGTATTAAACATAAATCCAAGTCGCAATCGTTTGGTTAGTGGAATATCTTCTCGCATTAAAGACAGTCGTACAATGCCATCGTGGTAAACCTCTGCTTGAAAATCTATTAACAAAGGCAAAGTATATACAAAACCTAAACTTGCAGTAATTCTATTGTCTTTTTTATTGGTTTGTCCAAATAAATTCTTTTCTCTATTGTCCATTCCATTTTTTCTATATCTCCAGTCAAATCCAACAAAAGGCATGAACCATTGATTTTTGCCAATATATCTTCCAATATGTGTTTCTGTTTCAAAACCATGTTTTTTGCTATATCCTAAACGCCATTCTGTTGCTAAACGCCAACGCGTATTTTGTAGCATCATCATTCCATCATTTCCATTAGAAGCAAAATCATTCTGAATCATAAAATGAAATTTGTTGCTTTCTTTTTGTAGTTTTTTATACGCCCAATTTTTATTGGGTAAGTATGGATTATTATAATTTTCTTGATAACTAAAGACTCTATTCATACCTGCCATCATGTGATATAAAATATGACAATGAAAAAACCAATCACCTTCCATATTGGCTTCAAACTCTATGGTGTCTGTTTCCATAGGCATAATGTCTAATACATTTTTTAGTGGTGCATAACTTTCTTTGCCATTGATTACTCTAAAATCATGACCGTGTAAATGCATTGGATGACGCATCATTGAATTATTATACAATGTAATTCTTACAACTTCACCTTTTTTAATGAGTATTTTATCTGACTCGGACAGTACTTTATTGTCTAAACTCCAAACATAGCGATTCATGTTTCCTGTTAACTCAAAATTCAATTCTTTTATTAGAGCATCGTTTGGTAGTGTAGTACTATCTGGCGATTGTAACATGGCATAATTTAGCGTAACTATATCCTTACTCATGTTCATTGTATGATTGCTATGATTTGATTCGCTCCTATTCATATCAGGCATATCTTTTGCTAGCATTTTATTTGTAATCTCTGGATACATAACTGTATTCATATCCATTTGTTGCAAACTCATGTTCATGCCCATATCTTTCATGTTTCCGTTTAACTTCATCATGTCGTTCATCATTTGCATGCCTTCAAAGTATTTTAATTTTGGCAACGGACTCACCAATTGTTTTATTCCATCACCAATATAATACGACACCGATTTTGTTCTGTCTTCTGGTGTAACTAATAGCTCGTAAGCTGTACTATCATTTGGTAGTGTTACTACAATATCATAAGTTTCAGAAACACCAATGATTAATCTGTCCACTTCTACAGGAACAACATCATTGCCATCGTTTGCTACTACTGTAATTTTTCCACCAGCATAAGTTATCCAAAAATAAGAAGAAGCACCACCGTTGGCAATTCGCAATCGTACTTTATCACCACCTTTAAAGTTGGTTAACTGTTGCTCTGAAGTTCCGTTGATTAAAAATTTGTCGTAATAAACATCACTTACATCCATTGCCAACATTCGCTTCCACTCGTTCGTTAATTTGGTTTTAAAACTTTTAGCTTTAATGGCTTCAAAATAGCTTTGTGTAGAACCTTTTTTTATCGCAAACCAATCTGATGCATTGTGTAACATTCTGTGTACATTTTTTGGCTTGATGTCTGTCCATTCACTCAAAATTAAAGGAACAGCTGGTAAGTCGTCTATTCCTTTTCTAAAAGTAGCATCATCCGTTCGTTTTTTAAGAATGAGTGAACCATACATGCCAATTTGTTCTTGCAAACCACTATGACTATGGTACCAATGCGTTCCGTTTTGAATGATTGGGAAACGATAAACAAAAGAATCATTAGGAGCAATTGGCAGTTGTGTTAAGTATGGCACACCATCGTCTTTATTAGGAACAAAGAGTCCGTGCCAATGTAAAGAAGTGCTTTCTTTGAGTTGGTTGTGTACAACTATTTCAGCAGTATCGCCTTCTGAAAATATTAATGTTGGCATTGGAATTTGACCATTTACAGCAATGGCTTTTTTATTTTTTCCAGTAAAATTGACTATCGTATCGGTAACAGTTAAATCGTAATGTACTACCTTTTGTGCCAATACCATTGGACTAAAAAGAAAGCAACATACTATTGTTGATATATATATTAAATGGTATTTTTTATTTTTCATTTTCTATACTTTATAAATGAACAGTTCGTAATCGTAGTGAATTAGTAATGACAGAAACAGAGCTAAAACTCATTGCCAATGCAGCTATCATAGGTGATAATAAAATGCCGAAAAAAGGAAAAAGCACACCTGCTGCAATTGGAATACCAAGTGTATTATAAATTAGTGCGAAAAATAAATTTTGTTTTATATTATTCATTACTGCATCGCTTAAATGCTTTGCTTTTACAATACCTTGTAAATCGCCTTTTACTAAAGTAATCATAGCACTTTCAATTGCAATATCTGTTCCTGTTCCCATAGCAATACCTACATCGCTTTTCGCTAAAGCAGGTGCATCGTTAATGCCATCGCCAGCCATTGCTACCACTTTGCCTTTTTGTTGCAACACTTGTACTTCGTTAAGTTTGTCTTCTGGTAACATATTAGCTTTAAAATCTGATAAGTGCAGTGTGTTGGCTACTGCTTGAGCTGTATTAAAATTATCGCCAGTAAGCATAATCACTGCTATTCCTTTTTTCTGCAATTCATCAATAGCAGCCATGCTTGTTGCTTTGATTTTATCGCTAAACACAATATATCCTACTACTGTATGTTTAATACTTAAATAAGAAACTGTTTTTCCTTGTTGTTGAAATGCTTTGATCGTTGCTTCCATATCAGCAGTGATGTTTGCTTGAGCGTATTCCATCATCTTAGCATTTCCGAGTGCTATACTTTCTTTATTGATACTTGCTTCTACGCCTTTACCTGTAACGGCATTAAAATTTTCGGTTTTGAATGGTGTTATATTTTGTTCTTTTCCGTAGGCAACTGTAGCAGCAGCCAAAGGATGTTCGCTATCTGTATTTAATGATATGATGTATTGCAATATATCGTTGGTGGTGTAGTTATTGCTAAACGACTCTACTTTTTCTACCGTAGGTTTCCCTTCGGTTATCGTTCCTGTTTTATCTATAATTAAAGTATTTACTGTATTCATTCTTTCCAAAGCTTCGGCATTTTTTATAAGCACTCCGTTTTGAGCACCTTTGCCTACACCAACCATTACCGACATTGGCGTTGCTAAACCTAAAGCACAAGGACAAGCAATGATTAAAACTGCAATTGCATTAACTAAAGCATATACATAAGCTGGTGATGGTCCGAAAAATGCCCAAGCAAGAAAAGTAATCACTGCAATAACAATGACTATTGGTACAAAATAACTAGATACTTTATCGGCTAATTTTTGAATTGGAGCACGACTTCTACTTGCATCATTCACCATTTTAATAATTTGAGCCAATAAGGTATCGCTACCTACTTTTTCAGCTTTCATTAAAAAAGATTGATTGCCGTTAATTGTACCACTACTAACTTTATCGTTTACCTTTTTGTGTACAGGAATTGGTTCACCCGTAATCATCGATTCATCAATACTACAAGTTCCTTGAACAATTATTCCGTCTACTGGAATTCTATCGCCAGGTTTTACTTTTAAAATATCGTTGACAGCAATATCATCTAGATTAACTTCTATATCTTCACCGTTGACTACTTTAATGGCTTTGTTTGGTGCTAACTTAAGTAATTCTTTCACTGCTGAATTTGTTTTACTGTGTGCACGAGCTTCTAGTAATTGTCCTAAGAGTACCAAAGTTAAAATAACAGTAGTTGCTTCGAAATACAAGTGTACATTGCCAAATGTTGTTTTGAATTGACTTGGAAATACCTCTGGAAAAAGCAAGCCAATGACACTAAATATCCAAGCTACGCCAGCACCAATTCCGATGAGTGTAAACATATTGAGTTTCCAAGTAATGATGCTTCGATACGCTCTTTGAAAGAACATCCATGCTGCATAAAAAACCACAGGAATAGATAGTGCCAATTGTAGCCAATTCCAATATTTTTGTTCCATGATATTGTACAATGGATTGTTGGTCAACATATCGCTCATGGCAATGATAAAGATTGGAATAGTAAAAGCTGTGGCTATCCAAAACTTATGTAGTAAATTTTTATATGTTTTTTCTTCTGCTGAAAGATTGGGTTGTAGTGGTACTAAATCCATTCCACAAATAGGACATGAACCAGCATGGTCTTTAATTACTTCTGGATGCATTGGACAAGTCCATTGTATGGTATTTGCTGTTGCTAAATTTTGTTCTTCTACTAAGTCCATTCCACAAACTGGACAATCGCCTGGATGGTCGTAAGTTTTATCACCTTCGCAATGCATTGGACAATAAAAAACGCCTGTTCCATTGGTAGGTTTTTGTTTTGCTTTTTGGTGATTCTGATGTAAATCGTCGCCAATGTTGTGAATGTTATATTTTCCACCATCGTCTTTTAAAGCTTGTTGGAATGTTTGTATTGGAATGTGTTGTTCCATGGTTATGGTTGCTTCTGCTTTTTCTAAATTGACTATAACCTTTGTAACGCCTTTTACTTTAGACAATATCTCTTCTACATGACTGCGACATCCATTGCAACTCATGCCCGTAATTTTATAAGTATGTGTCATTTTATGATGTTTATAGTTAGGCGAATTTCCTACGGAAATTCGCCTAATGATTTTTTATTCAATTACTTCTATGGTTTTACCACATGAAAGCATTTTGTTTCCATAATAAGGATTTTTAATAGCATTTTCCTTACTTAACCAATTGGCACCATCATTATACATTGGACAATGTTGGTAATAAACAGGTGTTGTTGTTTCAGCAACTTTAATTAAAGCGTAGATATTTTCAGATAAATCATTGAAATAAGTTCTCTGTTTTTCAATGTCATTTGATTTACTTATCTGTTCTGTTGTCGTTGTAATTTTATCTACTACTTTCATCCATGCCATATGTTCATCCATAGATAATTTATTCATATTGACTGCTTTAATCGTTGCGTTTAATTTTTTAGCTGTATTGGTAACTATACTTGCATCTGATTGTACAAAGGCATCTTTAAGTTCAAAGTAATTATTGAAAACTGAGTTCAGTTGATTGACTTCTTCTTTCGTTTGCTTCTCTTCATCAGTATTCGTAGCATTACTTTTCATTTCCTCTTTCATATCTTCTTTCATCATGTCTTCCTCATGCATATCATGATTCATTGTTGTTGCAGTCATACTGTTTTTTACTTTTTTTACTCGCTCATATTGACAACATTCTGGTAGATTAGCATAAGCATCCTCTGGTGCAAGAAATTCATCACTATCGTAACCTGCTAAAGCAATTTTTTTAAGTATTGCATTGGTATTTGTTTTGGTTGAGTCGAAAGTAATGGTAGCCAATTTAGTGTCTTTGTTCCAGTCAACTTGAGCTACTTTTTTTTCATTTCCTGCTTTTTCTATGGTTTTTTCGCACATTTCGCAATTGCCATATATTTTTACTGTTGTTGATTTAGTGTGCTTAATTTGTGCATTACATGCATTTGATGATAATAATACTATCATCACCATTAATATATTTAATGAATTCTTCATTTTTTTCATTTTATTAAAGTTAGATGTTATTTCTGAAATATTTTTTGTAGTGGACAGACCTCTGGCTGTCGTTTGAAACAGTTATACTATTTTAGGTGGTTTCCAGATAGAAAGAAAACCTTGACCGTAATAAGTATCTTGATAAAAATATTTAGGTGCAACTAATGTTGCTTTATATTTTGTAATTGTTGATACTGAAGATAGTATGCAGTTAGGTGTATTTGGTGTGCAATGACATGAAGAATTTTCACAGTCGCCTTTGCAATCTTTGTTGTTTTTTATACAAATGCCTTTTCCTTTTTGGCAACAATCTTGTTTTTTATTGATAGCATGGTCTTGTTTGCTACAACAATTTTCTGTTAATTGGACTTTTAATTTAAGCAAACTTAAATTGGTAGGAATATAAATGAAACCTAATGCAAGAATTAATATTATATAGCAATATTTTAGCATCCTTAGTATTACAAATATAATGAAAATTCAATCAAATTGCTAATAAAATTCATATATAATAACAATTACAAAAGCCATATTGATTAGAGAAAACTAATTCATGTTCCTTTAAATTTTTTATTTTAGTTTTTTAGATTATTTACTTTACCAAATCTCTCAACTCTTCAAGCATACTAAAAGGAGCATCTGTAGAAGCAGAATTGGCTAAACCTGCTGGAACACTTCCTCCAGGATGACTAAACGCTTGGTGTGTAACTAGAATTTTTCCACTAGTAGTTGGCTCAAATTTCCAATATCCTTTCATTTCTGGCACACGCACTAATCCTTTATCTGGAACTAAATTTGGAGCTCCTTCTAATTCAATAATATAACCACCATTGCTTAGTTTTTTTACTTCGTAATGCGTTACAACATCTCTATCTTTAACAATAGGTGTGCTAATTACCATATAAGTATAAAAATCGTTGGCACTGTTTTTCTTTACTATTTTCACTGAACCAGCTTTACACTTATAAAAAATTTGATCGTGGTATTTTATATCTTTAAATATATTCAACAATTTATCCATAGTTGTATTTAATACTACGGTGCCTTTATATTCTTTAAAGCTAGAACCCTCTTTTTTTCTTGTCCAAATAGTAATACCATCTTTTTCTTTGCTTTTTTCCCAAGCACTTTCTGCATGAACGCTAATCATCATAAAACTCATTACTAGTAAAACTAAACTTTTCATTATTATTCTTTTTTATGTTGCAATAATACAAAGACTGTGCCATTAAAAAGTGCGATTTATTTTTTTTGCACTATTTTTGTACTAGATAAAGAAAAAATATGAAATTGAAATTTACAATAGTTCTGCTTTTTATATTAAGTACCATAGTATCGTTTGGTAAAGACCAAGGTTATTTAGGTGTTATGGTTACTAATTATGATGCTAATAACCTGCAAGGTGCTTTAATAAAAAATATTTTTGATGATGGTGCTGCTAAGCATTCTGACTTAAAAGAAAATGATATTATTGTTGAGTTGAATAATGCTACGATTAATTCTAAAGATGAATTAATTGCTACACTAAAAAAATATGCTTGGGGCGACAAAGTAAAAATTGCTTACATACGAGATGGTGTAACTTATAACACGAGTATGCATTTAGGTTATAAAGCAATGACTAAAACTTATGATATTCAGAGAAAAATTATTAACAATCAAGAGAACTGGTTTTTTCATGATGATAATACGGTAGTAGTAGTAGATGATAATAATGCACCTGTTTCCATTTCAAAACAAGAAAATAATTGTAATATAGATACTTGGTTGGTAGATGAAGATTATCATAGCGACGAATTACCACAATGCTATTTAGATTTAGATGATAAAATGCATGCAATTACTAGAATTAAAGAAGACCAAGCTAGAAGAAATGTAAAAATAAATAACATTACTTATATTAAAAATATAAAAGAGAAAACGCCAATTGAAGAAACAAATAAAGTAGACGAATTATTGCTAAACACATTTAGTATAAGTCCAAATCCAAGTAGTGGTTTATTTACTTTAAATATACAAAGTGCTACAACACTACCTATTACTGTTTATATGTTTGATATAACTGGAAAAATTATATTTGAAGAATATCTAGGTAATTACAATGGAAGCTATATCAAATCATACGATAAAACTGATTTAGCAAAAGGTACTTATTTAATACAAGTAAGACAAGGACAACAGGTGAGAAGCAAGAAAATTATTTTGCAATAAATGGCTGATATTGGAAAAGATATTGCTTTAGCCAAACAAATTTTAGAACAAGGTAAAGTTGTTGCCATTCCTACCGAAACTGTTTATGGCTTGGCTGCGAATGCTTTAGATGAACAAGCTGTTGCTAGTATTTTTGCGATAAAAGAACGACCAAGTTTTGATCCTTTAATTGTTCATGTTACTTCTTTAGATACGATAAAAAAATATAGTTTAAATATTCCTGAAAAAATTCAAGCATTAATAGAACACTTTTCTCCAGGACCAATTACTTATTTATTGCCTAAAAAAGAAATTATTCCAAATATTGTTACTTCTGGCTTAGATACTGTTGGACTAAGAATTCCTGCTCATCCTACAACTATTGCTTTGCTAGAACAATTAGATTTTCCTTTAGCAGCACCAAGTGCTAATCCGTTTGGTTACATTTCACCTACTACACCAGAACATGTTAATGAACAATTAGGTCGTAAAATTGATTATATTTTAGATGGTGGACAAAGTACTATTGGTATAGAATCGACTATTGTTGGCATTGATGATAATGATGAAATTGTAATCCATCGACTTGGTGGAATTAGTATAGAAGCGATAGAAAAAGTAGTAGGAAAAATAGCACTGAATATTAATCATGCATCTAATCCAAAAGCACCAGGACAATTGCTACAACACTATGCACCTAAAAAACCTTTTTTAGTTGGCAATATTGCTGAGTTGATAGAAAAAAATCAACATAAAAAAATTGGTGTATTGAGTTTTGGAAATATTGATTATAAAAATATAGAATTGAATTTAAATTTATCAACTAATTCAGATTTAACCGAAGCTGCTTGTAATTTATTTACTTATATGCGACAATTAGACCAAGCAGCGATAGATGTTATTATAACTGATTTTGTTCCAAATATTGATTTAGGAAAAGCAATTAATGACAGAATTACCAGAGCTAAATACTAGGTTTTTATCGCCTGTATTACTGCATGATATGGACATTGACTTTTAAGTTTGTTTGGTCCTAAATCTTTTAATTGATATGTGTTTTTATAATGTCTGTGTTTTTCTTGTGTACGATGTACGCCTTTTTGATTAGGTAATATACTCGCAATTTTACTTCTTGTTCTTAATGTCTGACGAACTAAAAACTGAATTAAAAAATTAGGTTCGTCTAAGCCAAATGCTTGTAGTAATTGTTTGTCCATTACTGCATGTAAAAAAGGTCGTGCTATCTCAAACATAAACTTTGGTAAAAACCAACTGAGCATTAAGTTTTCTGTTGCGAGTGCTACTTTTTTATTGTTTTCACTATAAACAAATTTCTCTTTTTCATATTGTTTGTTAAATGCTTCAAAAGCATCAATAGTTTCTGGAATATTTTTTATGTTCATGGCTTCTCCAATTTCTTTCCACACTTTAAAGCCAGCAATGCGTTCATTTTTAGTTAACTTTCTATAAGCATATTTGTCAATCCATCTTCCAGAATCAAAAATAAATGTAGATAAAACAAATAAATAATCTTCGTTGGTAATGTTGTAATGACTATGAATCCAATTCATTCTTTGTAGTGCTTGTTTTCCTCTTTCAGACTGTAAACCATTTTCTATAATTTCACTAATAAGTAAGTCTGTGTCGTCATATCTTTTTTGTGAATGCTTGTTGAGTTGCTTTGTGCCAAACAAAATTTTGCTAATGCTAGGAACTGCATAAGTTTTGTATAATGCTAATTCTAAGGCACGATTAAAATCCCAAGGAAACTCATACATTGCAGACAAACGAACTATTTGCCAGTGATCATTTGCTGGATCTAATTGTTTTATTTTTTCTAATATCTTGTTCTTAAACAAATGGCTTGTTTATTTAAAGATATAAGATAATATTTAAAAAATCAAGTGCTTATACGCCAAACTGTGCTAAGTGATGGTCTAAGTGTTTATAAAATAAATTACTCCATTCTTTAGCAGTAAGTACACCAAAACCTGGAGATGCTTTTCCTTCAAAATAACTAGTACCTAATTTTTGTGTAGTAATGATATTTTGAATTAAGTTAGTTTTTTCTTTTTCAAATTCTCTTTCATCGCTAATTATAAAGTCTGGAGATGTTGGCGAATTTTTCTTATATGGTTTATCACTTACCACAATATTTTTTACAAATAATTTTAGAAATAATTTTTTAATGGCATTAGGTTTTGGATAATTGTCGTTAAGTACTTTATAAGTAGCATTACAATGTGCTAGCATTTGTGCTGCATTCATTTTTCCCCAACTAGCTTGACTTGTATTATTTAATTGATTAATTCTGTTGAGTAAATCATCGGTAGTTTGTTGTTCATAGATGCTTTTCATGCTTAATATTTTTGTTGCAAAGATTATATTTTTTTAGTTTTTATCAAAGTAATATATTATATGTGCTAGACGATGAAATAAATAGTTATATGTACTTAAATATTATAAACGGTAAACAAAAAAAACACTTCTTAACCATTTTTGGAACTCTTTTTGTAGTATTTTAGTAGCATCAAATGAAAAAACTCGGTTTTGTCATATTAATTCTGTCCATAACACTAAAAAGTTATGCTTCGTTTATACTCATTCCAATGGATGAGACGCAAACCAATCACTTAAAAGCATATGGTATTGCTTATTGGGTATTAGAAAAAGGCGTAAGCTTAGATTGGTTACTCAATTACAAAGGTGGTAGCTTTGCTATGTCGTATAATGCTTTGTTTGAAAAAGAATGTTTAATTAGAGATGTCAAATATCAAGTTATTCCAGATGCTACGATGTCTTCAATTTTGGCAGAAATAGCAGAACCAGAAGTCAATATGGATGCAGTGCGACTAGAAAAACCACCTAAAGTAGCAGTCTACTCACCAAAAACAAAAAGTCCTTGGGACGATGCTGTTACACTTGCTTTAACTTATGCAGAAATTCCTTACGAGGTTATTTACGATGAAGAAATTATAGAAGGCAAATTACCAATGTACGATTGGCTACACTTACATCATGAAGACTTTACAGGTCAGTACGGAAAATTTTGGAGTGCTTATAAAAATGCAGATTGGTATATCAATCAGGTGAACGAGTACGAAACAAGAGCTAAGAACTTGGGATTTATGAAAGTATCACAAGAAAAATTAGCCGTAGCTCAAAAAATTAGAGACTTTGTAATGGGTGGAGGATTTATGTTTGCTATGTGTAGTGCTACAGATTCTTACGACATTGCTTTATCTGCTGCTGGCGTTGATATCTGTGCTCAAATGTTTGATGGAGATGGTGCAGATCCAAATGCACAAGCTAAATTAAATTACGATAACTGTTTTGCGTTTGAAAACTTTAAATTGAGTAATAATCCTTGGGAATATGAATATTCAAACATAGATATAAATCCAAGTGGAAGAGACCAAAGTTCAGACTATTTTAGTTTGTTTGATTTTTCTGCAAAATGGGATCAAGTGCCTGCTATGCTCACACAAAATCACGAAAGAGTAATTAAAGGTTTTATGGGGCAAACCACTGCTTTTAATGATAATATTATCAAAAAAGATGTACTGATAATGGGAGAGAATAGAAGCAAACAAGAAGCCAAATATATACATGGAACTTTTGGTAATGGAACTTGGACTTTTTATGGTGGTCATGATCCAGAAGATTATCAACATAGAGTAGGTGATCCACCAACTGACTTAAATTTACATCCAAACTCACCAGGTTATCGATTGATTTTAAATAATATATTATTTCCAGCAGCTAAAAAGAAGAAACAAAAAACATAATTTTTATTTATGAAAAAAATATTTTATATACTTATATTGTTATTGGTATCAAAAGTAAATGCACAAGAAATTAAACAAGGCACTTATAATTTTGATATTTTCCAAACGATAGACAATACCGATTATTTTTACTATTTCAATAAAGGCAAAAACGATACTTTTATCAACCTAAAAATAATGTCGTTTAATTTAGATAGTATTCCAAAAAATACATTGTGTAACGAAGTAAAATATTTAGATAGTTTTTATCATATAGCAGAACAACATATAAAAGTAGATTTATACAATATGAATGTTGGCAATCCGTTAGTATATAAAGATGTATTAACAAAACAAATAAATTACTTTGCTAATGATACCAGTTGGCAAAATTATTTTGCTAAGTATAAAAAATTACAAAAGAGTAAAAACAGTCAGTTTGTTGCTTTAGACTATAGCTTAATTGCACAAAAAATGCTAGATGGTAAAATCTATGATTGCTTAGATGAAAAATTACGAAGTATAGGATACTATATCAAACAAATTGGTATAGAAAAAGTAACCGATTTGAATTTAAACTATCAACCAGAAAACTTAAAAGAAGACTTGCTTAAGCAACTACCATACAAAGAAGCTTTATACAAAACCATACCAATTCCATTAATTGTATATGTTGGTGTAGACAAATTGTAAATAAATGGAAGATAAAAGAGATATCTTAAAAGAAGAACAACCTTTTACTTATAAACTTTTAAAAGACAATAAAGCTCAAATCTTTTTTAATAATAAGATGATAAAAATTGTTGTAGGCAAAGATTATCTTAAATTAAATGCAAAAATCAACGAAAATAATGATTATTCATTGCAACTATTCCTAGCAAAAATAACAGGTCATTTTAAACATGGCAATGAAAAGCAAAATAAAAACTTAAGCTAAGGCATTAATCTCAAACTCGTAGTATTCCATTACAGGATTGTGCAATAACTTTTTACATGCTTCATCAACTTTGCTTTGTGCATCTGCTACATCACTAGCTTCTACAGTTAATGAAATGCGTTTGCCAATTCTAACTTTTCCCATCTTAAAGTTCATGTTGTGTAAACTTTGTTCTACCGTTTTTCCTTGCGGATCTAACAACTCTTTTAATGGCATAATATTAATAAGTGCTTCAAATTGCATGGTTATTCTTTTTAATTGTTGATAGTATTAGTCGCTTTTTTTTTGGAAATATACCAAATAGCAATTCCAATAATAATAAATGGAATACTTAATACATGACCTCTTATAATTTCTAAATTACCAATAGTAAATAAAGTTGAACCACTTTTAAAGAACTCTAAGAAAAATCGTCCAACAAACATCATAATCACCATAGTACTAATAATACTACCTTCTCTTGGTTGATATTTACTTCTTTTATACATAGTTAGTACTACAATAAAAATAGTAATATATAATATTGCTTCAAATAACTGACTTGGATATCTTGGTACATGTACACTTTCTTCAAAATTACGCATAAACACTACGCCAAAATCTCCACCAGTTGGCTTACCTACAATCTCATGATTAAAGAAGTTACCTATTCTTACAAATGCAGAACCTAGTGATAACGGAATAGCTACTCTATCTAAAATCCACAAATAAGAAACATCGCTATGCTTTCTTTTAAACAACCACAAAGCAATTGGTATCGTAATAGCTGCACCATGACTAGCCAAACCACCTTTCCAAATCATTGGTATTTCAGATAAATGTTGACTGTAATAATCCCAATCATAGAAAAACACATGACCTAATCTTGCACCAATAATTACAGCAATAAACATATACATTAGCAATTCTTCTGCATAATCTATAGGTTTATTATTTTTTTTCATTTCCCAAGCTAAAATGGCATAACCAATTAAAAAGGCAGAACCATATAATAAACTGTACCATCTAAGTCCAAAATTTTCAGTGAACATAAAGATTTCTGGGTTGGCGTTCCAATAAAAAGGACTAGCTATTACATTTAACATAATACGATGTTTGCAACAAAGGTAGCAATAAATTAAAAAGCTTAAAAGTTAATAAAACTTTATAGGTTGATTTAGGTCTATTCTGAATTTATTTCAAAATATTTTATTATATATTAAAGTGTATTTTTTATAATATAATCTTCTTATTCTTTCTGCGAAAATCTGTGAGTTCTACGAGAAAAAGTAAAATTTCTATTAATGGTTAAAATCTATCTTATTAATTAGATAGTCAAAATCATTATATAGCAACATTAAAATATTAACTTATTTTTTTACGATATAATTTGAGTTTAAGAATAGCATAATATAGTATTTCAACTAAAATCTTATTTTTGTTATTAGAGAGATTAACTTTGGAAACTATTAACGATTTCGAAATATTGATAGCCAACAACGACCATCACAAGTATGTAGAGGAGTTGTGTGCTTTGTATGAAGACTCTGCTAAAAAGCGTGGTACTGGTATTGCCAAACGAGAAGCAGCATACTTGTTAAAGAATATAGATGAGCAGAAAGCCATTATTGCTATTCGGAAGAAAGATGGTGACTTAGCTGGTTTTTGTTATATAGAAACTTGGCAAGGCAAAGACTATGTCGTCAACTCTGGATTAATTGTTAAAGAAGATTACAGAAAATTAGGTTTGGCTTTTAAAATCAAGCAGTTTTCTTTTGATTATACAACTAAGAAATATCCACAAGCTAAAATATTTGGTATTACAACCAGTTTGCCTGTTATGAAAATGAATAGTAAGTTAGGATATAAACCAGTTACTTTTTCTGAATTAACACAAGACGATACTTTTTGGAATGGTTGTAAAAGTTGTGTCAATTATGATATTTTGACTAAAACCAACAAAAGCAATTGTTTGTGTACTGCAATGTTGTACAATCCTAAAGATGTAAAAAAGAAAAACTACGAAATTAAAAAAAGCGTAACTAAAAAAGTAGCTGCAAAACAAACCGGACTTAAACCAAAGAAACAAATCAATAAAAAGAAAACGAAATGAGCAATAAAAAAGTAGTATTAGCATATAGTGGTGGATTAGATACTTCGTATTGTGCTAAATATTTGTCGGCAGATAAAGGTTACGATGTTTATGCCATTACTGTAAATACTGGTGGTTTTACCGATGAAGAAATTAAAAACATCGAAACTAGAGCTAAACAATTAGGCGTTAAAGAATATATTGTTCAAAATGTAGTACAAGATTATTATAATGACTGTATTAAATATTTGATATTTGGAAATGTATTAAAAAATAATTCGTATCCATTATCTGTTTCTGCCGAAAGAGTTTTTCAAGCAATTGCTGTAGCCAACTATGCTAAACAAATTAATGCAGATGCTATTGCTCATGGAAGTACAGGTGCAGGCAACGACCAAGTGCGTTTTGATATGGTATTCAACATCATTCATCCAAGTGCTGAAATTATTACACCTATTAGAGATAATCGTTTGAGTAGAGAAGCAGAAATCGACTATTTAAAAAATCATGGTGTAGATATAGATGCTGCGAAAGCTCAGTATTCTATCAATCAAGGTATTTGGGGAACTTCTGTTGGTGGAAAAGAAACATTGACTTCCAACCAAACACTACCAGAAAGTGCTTATCCAACTCAACTACAAGAACAAGATTCAACTACCATTACAATCAATTTTGAACAAGGTGAACCAGTTGCATTAAACGATGAAAAGTTCAATCATCCTACCGATTTAATTTCAAAATTAAATAATATAGCTTCTAAATATGCTATTGGAAGAGATATTCATGTTGGCGATACCATAATTGGTATTAAAGGTAGAGTAGGTTTTGAAGCCGCTGCTCCTTTAATCATTATTAAAGCACATCATTTATTAGAAAAACATACGCTAACCAAGCAACAACTATTTTGGAAAGACCAATTAGCCAATGTATATGGTAGCAATTTACACGAAGGTTTGTTTTACGAACCATTAATGCGTAACTTAGAACAGTTTCTAAGCAGTACACAACAACAAGTTACAGGAAAAGTAATTGTAGAACTGTTGCCATATCGATTTAACTTAATTGGTATCGAATCAAAGTACGATTTAATGAACAGCAGTTTTGGAGCTTATGGCGAAATGAACAAGGCGTGGAGTGGCGAAGATGTAAAAGGTTTTGCAAAAATATTTTCCAATCAAATTATGATATGGAATAAGGTAAAAGAACAAAATGAAAATTAAAGCAGGTATTATTGGAGCAGCTGGTTATACTGGTGGTGAGTTAATTCGTTTACTCATTCATCATCCAAATGTAGAGATTGCTTTTTGTTATAGTAGAAGTCAAGCTGGTAAAAATATTAATGAAATTCACGACGATTTATTGAATTGTGATTTGAAGTTTATAAATATAATTGATAAAAATATAGATATTGTATTTCTATGTTTACCACACGGCGAAACCAAATTATTTTTACAAGAACATTCTTTTAATAATATAAAAATTATTGATTTAAGCAACGATTTCCGATTGAAAGCCAATGCTCAAAATTTTGTTTACGGTTTACCAGAATTAAACAAAGCTGAAATTAAGCAAAGTAGTTTAATTGCCAATCCAGGATGTTTTGCTACTACCATACAATTAGCACTATTGCCATTAGCAAAAAATCAATTGTTGAAAAATGATATACATATTTCTGCTATAACAGGAAGTACAGGAGCAGGAACATCTTTAAGTACTACCAGTCATTTTTCGTGGCGAAACAACAATATGAGTGTATATAAAGCATTTACACATCAACACTTAGCAGAAATAACCGAAAGCATAGTACAGCTACAAAATAATTTTAACTACGACATAAATTTTATACCATACAGAGGCAATTTTGCAAGAGGCATTATTGCTACAATATATACTTCGTTTGATGGTTCGATAGCCGAAGCACAAGCGATGTATAAAAACTATTATAAAGACGAAGCTTTTGTATTTGTAAGCGATAAGAACATACACTTAAAACAAGTAGTGAATACCAATAACTGTTTGTTGTACTTAGAAAAACAAGGCAATAAATTGATGATCATTTCTTGTACCGACAATTTACTAAAAGGAGCAAGCGGACAAGCCCTACAAAACATGAATCTTATTTTCGGTTTTAAAGAAACACTTGGTTTGGAGTTGAAAGGTATTGGGTTTTAGTGAAATATAGGTGGTGGTGGCGGTGGATTATTACTGTCTACTTTTTTTGTCATTTCTTTAACTTCTTTTGGTCTTGCTATAATATTATCATTATGACGAAATTGGGCATAATACTGAAAAATAGTTGGTGTATTGTATCAAGAGTACTATAAATAAAGGTTAAACTAGATATTTTATGAAATGTATTTCATAAAATATTTTCTTTGTTAAAAAATGGCAAAAAAAAGCGATGTTGGAGCTGTAGTAGTTTAGATGTAATATGCTGGGGCAAACAACAAAACAAGCAAAGATTTAAGTGTAAAAACTGTGGCATATTATTCACAAGGAATAGACCAGAACAAAAAATAAAGAACCGATTCATATGGTTCAAGAAATGGATAATAGAAAGACAAACCTACAACACATTATGTAGAGATAGTGGTTATTCAAAAGACACCTTACAAAGAACCTTTTATAAAATTTTAGAGCGTTCGCCCACGGTTAAAATCATAAAAAGAGAACAAGTTAATCTTAGAGTGGACGGTACTTATTTTGCACAGTTCTGTTTAATAGCTTATCAAGATAATCTTGATGGCTATACACAACTTATCCGTTTTTCAGATGGAGAGCATTTTGAAGAGATTAAGGAAGATTTAAGTAATTTAATACACTTAGGCATTAAATTAGAAAGTATTACCTCAGATGGTGCTAAAAGTATATTAAAAGCAATTAAACATACTGACAGTAATATAGTTATACAAAGATGCTTGGTACATATTCAACGAATGTGCTTACTATGGCTTACTAAATACCCTAAACACATAGCAGGACAAGAACTTAGAAAACATATTTTGCTATTACTCAAAATAGAAACACAGAATGATAAAATATGGTGGACAAGAGAGTTAAAGCTATGGTATGAAAGACACAAAGACTATCTTAATGAAAAGACTATTAACTTAGAAACTAGAAGGTATTGGTATACTCATAAACTACTAAGAAGATCCTACTTCTCAATAAAAAGAGCATTGCCTAATATGTTTCACTATTTAGAAAATCCAAAAATACCAAGAACAACAAATGGAATTGAAGGTTATTTTAGCCATCTAAAAAATCATCTTGATTTGCACAGAGGTTTGACTTTAAAAAATAGAATAAATTTCATCAAATGGTATGTGTATTTATCTAATGAAAAATAGAGTTTTTTTAGCCATCAAGTATACCAAAAAATGAAAAAGGTTGATAGTTATCTATCAACCCATTTTTTGTATATACATTAATCCTATTGCTAAAAAGTTGGTCTCCACCAGTGCTTTTATCCTCTTCAGATTAACTGGAGAAAGCTAAACATTATTTTTGTCAAATGCACCAACTATTTTTCAGTACATTACCCGAAATTGAATATCTAGTATTTTTGGTAAGTCATTTTCTTTAATTAGATAAATTTGTATTTGAAAGAGATATTTTACGATTCCTTCTGAGTTTATTTCAAAATATGTTCTCTCGTACCATTGATTAGAATTATTATCTAGATAAAAACAAGATGGATTACTAAATGGTGTATACGGAAAGTTAGTTTTAGTATATAAGCATTCATTTGCTAAAGATAAACTATCTATTTTGAAGTTTTTTGAAGCTAAAGATTTTAAAGAATTGGGCTTATTCATAGTAATAAATTCAAGTGCAAAGTGAGCATAAAATAAATCTTGTTTGTTGCCTTGGCATCTATCAAAAACTATTGTTTTTGAAATAGAAATACCATATATTAAGATTAGGAGTATTAAAACTATATTTTTCATTATCGTATAAATATAATAAGATTCTTGGATTTTCTCTATCAGTCTATATCCTCACAAACAGAAACTTAATCTTTGTGATAAGTAAATTATTTATCAATAGCTTTAATCACTCTATCTTCTTGAATAAGTACATCACGCATTAATAAGTTGTGTGGAAACTGTTTTAGTTTAGAGTTTTTAAATCCTTCTAAAATTTTTATCAAAGCTGTAGCTGTTATAAGCGACAAATTTAATTCATATTCTAAACCACAATCTTTTATGAAGTCGTCGGAAAAATTAGGTGCAATAAGCAATGATTTTATAATATTATAATTATTTTTTGTAGCTAGATTGGTGTAAGCTTTAAGTTGTCTAGAAACAGAACTAAATTTATTATAACCACTTTCTTTTATGGTTTTGCATTCTATTAAAATTAGGTCATTATTTCCAAGATTAAGCAATATGTCAATTTGGTCTTTATTGGTATTTAATTTTTTTCTAAGTTCTTCATCAACATTAAATCCAAGACTATGAAATATCTTTTTTGTTAACTCTTCAAATTTTACGCCTAAGCTAGCTTCTTTAATTATTATACCGTTTTCTTTTAGTGCAGATAAATTTCTAAAACCAATATTTTCATAATTTTCTAAATATAAGTTCTCAGCATCTTTATAAATATCTAAAATATTTAATATTAAGTCTCCTCTAGTTTTTATTGCTTTAATTTTACAGAAATGTTCTAATTCTTTCTCTGATATAATTTCAAGAACATCACGAGGTTTAATATTATAATCTAACAGGTAATTGCTATTCAATACATTTTCATCTTGAAGCTCAAACTTATCTTTTAGCTGTTGATTTAATGTAGGTAATGTTTCACCTAATTCTACTAGCAGTTTTTCATAACCTTCAATAGAAATTCCTACTTTTTCATCTCGTTCAATGTCTTCGAAATACTTAATTAAGCTAGCTATTTTTTCTTCAATTAAAGAACCTTTTAGTTGTGGTGATATTTTTAAACCTTTATCACATAGTTCATTAATAAATTTTTTCTTATCTGTAACTTTTGTATCATCTTTATATATGTCGTTAATTAGAATACTAGATAAAGAAATTCCTTCATTTAATATTTCTTTTATCTTTTCTTCTATATTTAATTTCCAATCTATATTATGTTGTTTACAAATTAAATTAATTTGTGGTTCTCTTATAAGTCTTAATACTCGTCTTAGAAATTTGTCAGCAACTTCTTTTCCTCTAACTTTTCTGAGTATTCTAACTACTTCATCAGCAATATATATGGTATTAGTTTTTTTAGAATAAAATATAATTCCTATAGATTTTAATTCATTTATTACAGTATCTATATTTTGTTTTTGAACTGGAATAATAAGATAGTTAATTAATTTTACTTCTTCTTGAGAGAGTCCTAATTGACTTGATAATGTATGCAATATACTTTGTTCATCAGTAGTAATTTTTCTGTCGAGATTATTAGAATCATCATTTAAATAAGCAGTTTTTAAACAAGATTGATAGACTTTATAATCTCTTTGTCTATTTGTATTTACTTCAGATTTATCTGAGTCTATAACTAGTTGAAATGCTTTTAGCTTTTTATCAAGTTTTAATAATTCGTTTTCATATAATCTTGAAAACCAATCTTGCTTCATTATACAATTACCATCTTTAGAAATAATATCTATTAAAATATCTAATTGAGATGTAGTTACTAGAAATTCTTTCTTTACATACGCTGTAAACTCTTCTTCTACAAGGTTAAATACTTTTGTAATATTAATATTATCCATATTTTTAATATCACTACTAGAGTCAGATAATATTTTATCTATTACTTGTGAATTTTTAGGTCTATCAGTAACAATATTATCAATAATTTTCAGAAATGAATTTTTTTCAAATGAATTTAAGTTTTCAAGTATTTTTTCTAATGTCATTATGTTTTTTGTTTAATGGTTAAATATGTTTTTATGTTTTGTAACTATAAGTATGTATTATAAAACTAAATCAAATATAAATCATTTTGTTGAAAAATAAAACAATAATTTAAGTTTTATTTCCCAGCTGGCGTGAGCTTGTAGCTCCTACTAATAAATTTAATTAGCATAAGCTTGTTTAGCTTTATAAAATGGTAGTTTATTATAATAAATATATAAAATATTTATACTTATCTAAAGACCAAACAAAATACGAGCTACAAGCTTTATTAGTTTTTAATCACTAGTTAACTAATCATATCACTTACCTTGTTGCTCTTGTAATGCTATAAATTCTTCTAGTGCAACAGGAATGGTACACATTACTTTAAAAAAGCTTTCTAAATCTTTTTCATCAATCTTAGCATGTATTATTTTCTCTAAATTAAATACCGATTTCAATGCAAACTTTCTAAGTTTAATGCCTTTTTCCGTCAGTTTTATTTTAACAATTCTAGAGTCGGTTTTGTCTTTTTTTCGCTTAATAATTTTCTTTTCTTCCAAAGCTTTTAAAACTCTCGACAAACTATTAGGTTCCATTCCAATTCGTGGTGCAATTTTAGTTACTGGTGTTCCTTCGTCTTCATAAATTGCCAACAGCACAAATGCCATAGAAATAGTACCATCATACTGAGCCGTAATGTCATTGTACAACTTAGCAATATTAAGCCAAGCTGTTCGCAACTGGTAAATCACCATTTTATCTGCTGCTTCTTTAAACAAGTCCATGCATCAAATATAAATAATATAATGCATGCATTGCTTTTTTAACAGCAAATAATTTTACTACACTTGTGGAATAATAATTGTTTTAGGAAGAAATTTACTAGTATCACCTTTGCCAATTATAATTTCTCTAACTATGGTTGATGAAATAGCAGACAACTCTGGCGATGATAAAATTAATAGTGTTTCTATATTACTTTCCATCATTTGATTGAGTTGTGCTATGGTCTTTTCATATTCAAAATCTGCCGACGAACGAATACCTCTGATAATGTAATCAGCACCTTTATTCTTACAATAATTTACGGTAAGTCCTGTGTACGATTCTACACTTACTTTAGGTTCATCTTCAAAAGTTTTTTTAATCCAGTCCATTCTTTGTTCTAGTGAAAATAAATAGGTTTTTCTAGTATTAATTCCAATAGCAATTATAATTTCATCAAATAAAGGTAATGCTCTTTTTACAACATCAACATGACCAAGCGTAATTGGATCATATGAACCAGGAAATACTGCAATTTTTTTCATGTTTAAATTTATAGTAAATATTTAAGATGTAAAAGATTTTACTCTCAAAATGCTTAAGATTAACAAACTTTATTTTTTAATACCTAATATAAAAACCTACTTCCTAACACAAAAATATTTATTCTATTAATAACTAAATGAAAAATATTTATAATTAAAGCAAATATCAATATAATATATTTTAATATTTTCTACATTGTATTTGTTATCAAATAATATAAAACACAGGAAACCACACACAATAGTATTGGTATTCATGACTGTTTTATACTATAAAGCGTTCTTTTAAACCAGCCGTCACTCTGAGCGAAACAGAGTGTAGCGAGGAGTCTCTCATTTGTATCACAGAGATACTTCGCTCGTACCTCACTCAGTATAGACGATTACCCAAGAGGGTTCACTCTGAGCATTAGCGAAGTTTACCTGTGGTAGACAGAAGTCTCACATTTTATCAAACAAAAAACAATATTTTTTTAACCAAAACGGTCAACTCTATTTAGGGACAGACAGGGACGGACAATGTCTGCTAATGAGAGATGACTTAAACTACAAATGACTAATCTAAAAATCTTCTGCTAATATTTTTTCCATGTTTCGTTCTGCTAGTGCTGTAATGAGCAGTGTTGGATTAACCATAGCACTATTGCCTGGTAACATACTTCCGTCTATTGCATATAGTTTTTTATAACCGTTTAATCGGCCATACCAATCGGATGCTTTTCCTAGCACCACACCACCTAATGGATGATAAGTAAAATTAGTAGAAACACCTTCTTTTATAAAATTGGTATCTATTTCGCCACCATTATCTGTGTTAAGTTTGTTAATAAAATGCTCCATTGCCAATTTGCCTTGTTCCATTGCATTGCTACTCCAGTTTAATTGCACTTGGTTATTAATCACTTCAAAATGTCCACGACTCTCTACAAAAGGTTGTCCTACCATCAACAAAGATTTTAAATCGATGCCTATTGGAAATATATCTTGCATAGCTGCCAATGGTGTATATGGATTATTAAAATCGTAAACAGATAATGTTGGTGGTGAGCTGTGCATATTGCCTGTTGCTTCGTTCAGTTTTCCTCTAATGGCAAATGTATTACCATTAGAACCCCAATTTCTGCCAACTTCATCGTTTAGGTTAGGCAAACGATTTTTGTGTTTTGCTTGAAGCAATAGTTCAGAACTTCCTACACTTCCTGCACAAATAAACAAATATTCTGAAGTATATTGTTCGTGTTGTACAACAGTGCCTTGTTCATCTATTTGCTGAACCGTAATAATATATAATTCATCTTTATAATTAATATCATACACTTTTCTAAGTGTTTTTATAGTAAGTTGTGAAGTTGCTAATGCTAGTGATAAATAGTTTTTATCGAGTGAATTTTTAATACCATTATTATTACCATACAACAACTCTCCTTTTAATGCCGATTTTTGAATTGTGCCATTCATTTCTTGTCGCCATATATCAAAATTGTAGAATGAATGTGCATGACTAATATCAAATCCAGATTTTAAAGCGTGTTTTTTTGCTACTTGTGCAAATTGGTAGTACGATGAATTAAATAAATCATCAGGCATTACATTGGCACTAAACATTTGTTTGGCTAGTGGAATATATTTAGCAGCTAACTCTTGATAATTAATTTCTGTAGAAATATATCGATTAAAATAATATTCATTTGGAGCGAGTAATACACCACCATTAGAAATAGAGCCACCACCTAAGCATATATTTCTATAAATAGCCATGTTAGGATAAGTAACTTTATCTAATACACCTACGAATTTATTGCCAATAGGCAAATTCAATCCAAATGGCAATTCGGTATTATTTTCTAACCAAGTAGAGCGATTGTCTGGTGGTAATGTAGGAGAAAAAGTATTGTTGCTAGTAGTAGTATCGTAGAATTTTCCCATTTCTAGCAAAAGTGTAGGAATTCCTTTTTCTGTTAATCGTAGTGCAGCAACGCTTCCACCAAAACCAGAACCAATAACAATTGCTTTATAATGTGCTTCTTGTTGATAGTTTTCTTTGGTACAACCACTTAAACTAATGGTCGTCATTTCTGCAAGTGCAGCAGTGGTAAGTGCTGTGTATCCTAAAAACTTTCTACGACTTAGCTTAGACATTGTATTGAGATTTTTTATTGTAAAATGATTCTATTATAGCAACAAAAGGTTATACTGCTACGCAGTATTATTTACTATTTTTCTTTTTCTAATTAGGTTAAATAGCTACGCTATTTTTTAGAATATATTATTTTATACTGCAATGTTCTGCTAATGACAGATGACTCAAACTACAAATGACTAATCTAAAAATCTTCTGCTATTATTTTTTCCATGCTTCGTTCTGCTAGTGCTGCTATAGTTAATGCTGGATTAGCACAACAAGAAAATCCAGGCATCATACTACCATCAATACAATATAAATTGTCGTAGCCATGAAGTCTGCCATAAGCATCAGATGCTAGGTTTCTAACTGCACCACCTAATGGATGATAAGTAAAGTTAGAAGTATATCCATTGTTCTTAACCAATAGTGTATTGATTTCTCCACCATTAGCAGCATTTAATCTTGCTACAAAGTTTTTCATCGCATCAATACTCAATTGGTGTTGTTCTTTATTCCAAATTAACTCAGCTTTTTGTTTCTGTGGATTGTATTGCCAATAACCTCTTTCAGGATTATCAACAATAGCTAACATCAACAAAGATTTTAGCTCTAAACCTAATGGAAATGGTGCTTGTTCTGCTAGCAATGGAGCAATTGGATTATTTAAATCGCCATAACCAGAAACAGGAATTGCACCTTGTTTGCCACCAGTATCGTCGTTTAAGTTACTACGCATTGCCATCGTATTGCCATTATTTCCCCAAGCTTGTCCAACATGTTCATTTAAGTTAGCCAAACCACCATCATATTTAGCTTTAAGTAAAATATTCATTGTACCTACTACACCTGCATTAACAAATAAATATTTACAAGTATAAGTTTTATATTTAATGGCATTGCCACTTTCATCAATCTGAGCTACTTCTACTGCATATTTATCACTCAGTTTTCTAACGCTTTCTACACGATGCAATGTTTCTACTGTAACATTTCCAGTACCAATTGCAGCTGGAATATAGTTTTTATCTAAACTATTTTTACAACCACTATTCACACCAAAAATCATTTCACTATTCAGTACAGATTTAGAAATTTGACCAGACAATTCTTCATTTACAATGCCAAAATCAAAACCACAAGGCAACATTACTTTTTCCATACCAGCATTTTCGCAATGCTCCAAACCAACTCTCGAGTATTGATAAAATTCTGAATTTAAAATATTTTCTGGAACAGTAGAAATATCAATCATGCTATGCACTTTTGGATACCATTTCGCTTCCATCTCACTATATTCTATATCTGGAAAATGTTTAGACCAAAGCTCTACTCTTGGCTTTGGCAACATACCACCATAAACCACAGAACCTCCACCTAAACAAGTACCTCTATAAATATCCATATCGCCATTAGCAGAAGCTTTATTTCTGTCTAAAACGCCTACAAATTTATTGCCACTCAAAGGAAAATCTGGACCTAAAGGCATTTCGAATGTACCTGTTTTTAACCAAGTGGCTCTAGTATCTGGAAAAAAAGCAGGAGAAAATGCTTTGTTAGAAACTGTTGAATCGTAGAACTTACCCATTTCTAACATAGTAGTTTTGATACCAGCTTCGCCTAAACGCAACGCAGCAACCGAACCACCAAAACCAGAACCAATAACTAATGCTTCGGTTTCGTATGGATTGGCTTTTAAATCGTCTTCTTTAGAACAACTACTTAGTGTAAATGTTGTACCACCCATTGCTGTAGCTGTTGCAATTGCTGAAAGACCCAAAAATTTTCTTCTACCCAAACTATTTTTTTTCATGATAAAAGGTTAATGATTAACAACTAACCAAATATAGTGATAAAGAAAATGATTTACAATACAAATAAGCTTTTTAACAAATATTTCAATGATTAATTTACTTAAGATAAGCCATTTGAAATTTATTAATTAAACAATTAACTAATTTGAAAATTAACCTAAGTTGATAAATGAATTAATTAATTTGTTGCCATAAGTCGTAAAACCAAATATAATTAGTATTAATATTATAGTTCTGTAGTATTTTTTGTAGATGTAACTTATACCTATAACTTAATTGATGTTTATATAAAAATGAATTTTCAAAACTATACTCTGTTAAACTATTTTCTGAGTTATTCACCAAAGGCAAAGTATATCCACCTAATTGATAATTTTGAGTGAAGTTATTCGTATTATTAGTTTTGATTATTATATCTATATAGTTAGAATAATTATTATTTATTACATTATTCTTACTTTCTCTTTCTTGAGCAATCGTATTTAAAACCAATTGTTTTTGTGCTTCGTTTTGTTGACTAATTGCTTTTACAAAAGCCAAATAAGCATAAAAAATACCTTTGCCTGTATTTCCTTTTTCTTGAATAGCTGTTGGATAATTAGCAATAAATTGTTCTGGAATAGAACTAAATATTTGAATGGTTTTTTTTGCTCTTGTAATAATTACATTGAGTAGTTTATATCCTTTTTCTTGTGTAAGTGGTCCAAAATTTTGACGGAATTTGCCTTCTTCAGTTAAACCAAATGTAGTAGAAATTAATAAGATGTCTCTTTCATCACCTTGTATATTTTCTAAGTTTTTTACAAAGAGTCCGTTGGCTAATAATAATTCTAGTTTTTTAGCATTAGCTTCATCTTGTGTAGCAGTTTCATAGATTAAATCTAAAATTAAGTTTCTTTGATGTATATTAAATGTAGCAATTCCAATACTTGGTGTAGTAGTTGTATTGGCTAAATCAAATATAGTAGTAACAATAGCTTTAGCTTCAGCTTCGTTAATTCCATTTTGATACACACCGTTGATTGCATGAAATGTTATTGCTTGATAGTCTTTTTTTGGTGGCAATGGAATTAATTTAGACTGATAGAACGCTGTATTGGAAAATTCAATCAAATGATGGTGTTGTGAACGATAGTGAAAATCTAAAGTATGACTTTGATAGCCTGTATCTTCTGCATATTCTAATAAAGACTGACTATCTGCTAAAAAGCTTTCGTTTTCATCGTCGTTTTCTTCTTCATAAATAACAACAGCATTACCAAAATAAGAACTTGGTGGCATTTGATGTTTGTCGCCAGAAATAATTTTAGTTTTTCCACGCAATAGTGTAGCATAAGTTTCTTCTACTTTTAATTGAGATGCTTCATCTAATATAATAAAATCGAATAAATTATATTCTAAAGGAATTATTGATGCAGCTACACTTGGATTGACTAGTACTACTGGAAATATTGTGGTGAAGAAATCGACATCATCGTGTACAATTTTTCGTAGTGAATTTTTGCTGTTGTACTGCTTGTTTTTTCTTTGATTGTATAAATATTTTAATTGAGCAAGGTCTTTCGTAGCAATTAATTGTTGTTGTAACTCTTGCCAAGTAGCTAATATTTTTTTAGCTAATCGTTTTTTAAGTGTTTCATCATTTTGTTGCAATTGATGAATGATGTCGGTACTTTTATCATCTAATTTATTATCTAATATAAAATTTTGCAACACTTGATGATAATACCACGCTTTAAAAGTGTTTGTCCAATCGTTGATGTTTAATTGATGCATGGCTTCGTACAAAGCATGATATTTATTTTTTGATAAAACCGTTTGCCATTGTAAATAAGTATCTAATTGTTCCTGATTGTTTAGCATCCATTGGCATTGTTCTGAAAGTGTTGTTGCATCATTGTTGATTGCTAAAATATTATCTTCAATAGTATTACTTATAGTGTAATTAAATATTTTATATTGATTGATTGTTTGATTGATTTCTTCAAATGCTTCAATAGTTTTATTTTTTGCTTGAATGGCATTTTTCTTTTCTGCTGAAAATAAAGACAAGAATTGATTCAACCATTTTTTAAATCCTTTTTGAACTGTAAATGCACTATTATTCTTGTATTGATTAATATTATTTTTTATAGTATTCAAATTATAATTGCATTTTTGAATGCTATTTATAATAGTATTACTGTCGTATTGTGTAATTTGTTTGTTATTTAAAATTGTATTCCATTGCTCTGAATTTGTAACTGTATTGCTAAGTTCTTTTATACTGTCAATTTCTCTTAGTATGGTTTTGTATTCCTCGTAGTTGAAATCAAAATTTTGTTTCGCTACATTTTTTAGCAATTGATAAACGGTAGATTTTGTTTGTTCTTGTGCTATTAAATCGTAGTACAAACTCAATAATTCTATCATAGTATCATCACCAAAATAAGTTTCGTTTACAATATTTATTCTATGATTGATTTCTTCTTTCTGTATAATAAAATTATATTTTGTATCTTCAAATTCGTTTTGTCTGTATTTTGTAATTTCTAATTCATTTTCAATCTTATCTCTAACAATTTGTACAATATTTTTTCTGTCAGTATAAACATCTTCAATCATTACTGCTAATTGTTCTAAACCAATGGCTTGTAAATTATTGTACAATACTTCTAGTGCTGTTTTCTTTTCGCAGACTACCAAAACTTTCTTTTGATTGTACAATGCATTGGTAATAATTGCAGTAAGCGTTTGCGATTTTCCAGTTCCTGGTGGTCCTTGAATAATAATTTCGTTGTGTTCTTTTAGTTGATTGATGATATTTTCTTGCGATGGATCTAAAACAATTGGCGTTAACGATTCTGCATCTTCATAGTGTAGTGTATCATTTATAGGTAAATCATTATTATTTATTTTTTGAATTAGTTGTTCTACATCTGCAATAATACTTTGCTTTTGAGTTTTGTATAAACCAAACACACCAGAAAAACGAATCCAAGGATGTTCTTTCGATAAAATTTCAATCGCTTCTTTGTTGGTACAAGGTAAAATCGTAGCAATATCTTTGCTTAACTCATTCTTAGTGTTGAGTTGCAACAACAAATTTTCGCAAAATTGTAGCAACTGTGTTTCGCTAATCATTTCTTCTTCTACAAAATCTGTAGTGTCTGCAACTTTAATTTGCTCATTACTTTCTAAGTACGATTTTAATGGCTCATTAAAAATTAAAGGATGATTTTCATCACGAGAAATAATCCAAGTATTTTGTTTACTATTAGAGCGTTCAATTTGTAAATACCAAATAAATAAAGGAGCTTTTATAATTTTATCTGGTTTCTGACTATCTCTTTTTAGCAATAATGGATAACCAAATCCAAACGAATGATAACCATGTTCTGCTAATTCATCTTGCTCTTGATAATATATATAATTTAATTTCTTAATTAATTTCTTGATGATATTTTTTTCATCTTCACTTTTGTTCGATAAAGCTTTATTATCAACAGTAATTTCAAATTTAAAATTTCTTTGTGTAAGCAATAACTCTAAAAACTTTAAATGCAGACTTTGTTCAATATTCACCAAATCATAAATATCTAACCTAGCATAGTTTCCTGGTAAAGCGTTCAAATGAATAGAACGAGCATCGCCACTTTTAAGTTTAAGCAATAATTTATCGAGAAAAGTTGTATTTAGCATAATCATTAAAAACTCAAAAATAAACATAAAGCTTTTACAATCATAAACTTAATGTAAAATGGATTTTTATTAACTATCTTTGAGCTATTATGAAGCGAAAGAATAAACGAAGCGTTGATAAACAAAACAATAAAAAAAGAGACCAATCAAAGTCGAAATCTAAGAAAAATCATGAAGTATTTGTAGTTGGTAATGAACTACAAGGTACCATAGAAATAGTTAGAAGTGGTGATGCTTTTGTAGTAGTAGATGGTGTTGCAAAAGATTTTTTCATCAAACAAAAAAATACAGGCAAAGCTTTTGATGGTGATACAGTTGCCATTATGCGATTGAATAATCCGAAATCAAACAGAAAAGAAGCTATTGTAACTAATGTGATTAAAAGAAACAGAACACAATTTATTGGCGTAGTTGATAAACAAAACGACTTAATTTTTATTGTTCCAGATAATCCAGCGATAAAAACGCACTTTTTTGTACCTAACTTTAAATCGAAAGATATAACTGTCAATCACGAAGACAAAGTTGTTGTTGAGTTTACAGAATGGAGAGCAAAAGACAAAAATCCAACAGCAAAAATTATTGAAATCATTGGCAATGCAGGAAACAACGATGTAGAAATGAAGTCTATTTTAATTGAAAATGGATTTTTTACCAGCTTTCCAAAACCAGTTCACGATGAAGTCGATGCACTTAATATTGATATAAACGAAACCGAAATTGCTCAACGAAAAGATTTTAGAAATATCACTACATTTACCATAGATCCAGTTGATGCCAAAGATTTTGATGATGCTATTTCATTTAGAGTTATTGACGAAAACACAGTAGAAGTTGGTGTACACATTGCAGATGTTGAACACTATGTAAAAGAAGGCAGTAATTTAGATAAAGAAGCATTTAAAAGAGCTACTTCTGTGTATTTGGTAGATAGAGTGGCACCGATGTTTCCAGAACGCTTGTCTAATATTATTTGTTCTTTGCGACCAAATGAAGATAAATTGTGTTTTGCTGCTGTGTTTAAACTACAAACCAATGGCAAAGTTCTAGATGCTTGGTATGGAAAAACTATCATTCATTCTAATAGAAGATTTTCGTACGAAGAAGCTCAAGAAGTTATTGAAACCAATACAGGCGATTTTAATCAAGAGATTACTACACTCAATAACATTGCAAAGATTATTAGAAGTCAACGGTTTAAAGATGGTGCGATTAATTTCGACCAACCAGAAACTAAGTTTAAATTAGATGAAAACGGAAAACCTATTGGCGTTTTTGTAAAAGAACGAAAAGAAGCTCATATGTTGATTGAAGAATATATGTTATTAGCTAATAAATATGTTGCAAGATTTATGGGATTTGAACGCAATGAAAATGGAAAGGTGCCAATGGTATATAGAGTTCATGACAAACCAGACATGGATAAACTCAACGATTTTGCATTGTTTGCTAAAAAATTAGGTTATAAATTAAGTTTAGATAATCCTAAGCAAATTAAAAATGCATTGAATAAATTGCTGAACGAAATTCAAGGAAAACCAGAACAAAATTTGTTGGAATCTCTAGCTATTAGAAGCATGGCAAAAGCAATTTATAGCACAAAAAATATTGGTCATTTTGGTTTAGGATTTGATTTTTATACACACTTTACATCACCAATTCGTCGTTATCCAGATGTAATGGTGCATCGTCTATTATATAAATTATTAAACAATAAAAAATTACCACCTATATCTGAAGTCGATTACCAATGTAAACACAGTAGCGAAAGAGAAAAAGCAGCTACCGAAGCTGAAAGAGCTTCAGTTAAATATAAAATGGCAGAATACATGTTGGATAGAATTGGAGAACAATTTAATGGAGTTATTTCTGGTGTAAAAAGTTGGGGAATTTATGTAGAACTACCAGCATACAATTGCGAAGGTTTACTACGAACTGAAAATCTAACTGACGATTATTATAGCTACGACGAAAAATATATGAGAATGGTGAATAAGAAAGGAGATAAATCGTATAATTTAGGTGATGCCATTTCGGTGATTTTAGATAAAGTAGATATGGAAAGAAAAACCATAGATTTTATTTTATCTGAATGATACAACTGTGCGTCATTCCAAACTTGATTTGGAATCTATTTAGCAACAAGATTCCAAATAAATTTATTCGTAGTACTACGAAATTTTTTGGAATGACGAGCTTTACTTCCAAGCATCGTCTTCTGAAAGAAACGCTGCGATGAATAAACAATGCATCTATTAATCTATTGTAAAAATTATAAAAAGATTGCCTTCTAAAGTTTAGAATAACGATTTTTTGCTTTATTTTGTTTTATAACAAATGTGATATTGAAAATAGACCAACATTATATATAACTCATTCTGAATTTATTTCAGAATCTTCTAAAAACAGATTCCGAAACAAGTTCGAAAAACAAGTCTGCTTTATAAATCAATTTGGTATTAAATTAAAAATATAATTTATGAGAATAGATAAGTTTTTAGATTATTCTTTGATTTCAATTAAGAATTACGACTTAACAGTTTCAAGATTGATAGCTATTTCCATTATCATTGCTTTTTTTTATGGTTTATATCGATTAATCTATTGGATACTTGGACAAAGAGTTAAACAAAATAAATTAGATTTTGGTTCTAAAAAAAGTATAGCTAGTTTAATTAAGTATTTCTTTTGGATTTTAGCTATCATTTTTTCACTACAATCTCTAGGTATCAACATTACCATTTTACTAGCAGGTTCTACTGCCTTATTAGTAGGTTTGGGTTTAGGTTTACAACAAGTTTTTCAAGATTTCGTTTCTGGCATTGTACTACTTTTCGACAGAAGTATTAAAGTAGACGATATTATGGAAGTGAACGATATTATAGGAAAAGTACAAAGCATTGGACTAAGAACTTCAAAATTAATTACTATTGATGGTATTAACATCATAGTACCTAACCATAAACTAACTTCAGATAATGTAATTAATTGGAGTCACGATTTAAAAGCATCTCGATTTAAAGTTTCGGTTGGTGTTGCTTACGAAACTGATTTAGAAAAAGCTAAAAAAGTACTAGAAGATTGTTTGGTTGAAGTTTCAGGAATTTTAAAAAACCAAGAGAAGTACAAAAACTTTGTAAGAGTTGCCGATTTTGCAGACAGCTCTATTGTGTTTGAAGTACACTTTTGGACTTATAACATTTTTTCTATCGAACAAATTAAAGGCGAATTGCGTTTTTTAATCTGGCGAAAATTCAAAACGCATAATATCACTTTTCCATTTCCACAAAGAGATATTTATATTAAAAACTACGATGCAAAGAATCAATAAATCATGTCTAATAATCCAAGAGTACAATTATTTAAGAGCGTAATAGGCAATACCATTTGGCAAGACAAATATCCAATTATAAAACTATTGAATGGCGAAGTCTTAGCAGTAGAAGAAGGTCATTTAACCATTCAGTTTACCATAACCAAAAATCTACTCAATCCAAATGGCATTTTACATGGTGGCATTATGTCAACAATGTTAGACGAATTAATGGGTGCTGCTTTATTTACGATGAACAACGAAAATCCTTTTGCAACTATCAACTTAAATGTAGATTTTTTATCAGCAGCTAGAGAAAATGATATCATTATAGGTATTGGCGAAGTTGTTAAAAACGGAAAAACAGTTGCCAATACCAAAGCCAAACTACTATTAAACAACAAAGTCATAGCCAAAGGTACCAGTAACTTAGTACGAATGCCCAATAAAGTCTAGTCGTCATATCAAGACAGTAAGAGTCGTCATAACGAAGAGGTACGACGAAGTCATCTATTAATAGATTGTCATATTGAAGAAAACGCAGTGTAGCGAAATAATTCCTATCAAAAAAACATCAACACATTGAAAAAATATAAATATAATATCATATATTTATATAGAATAATTTACTAACACATGAACATATTATATATAGTTGCGTTCTTATTACTTACTTCTGAATATTTCACATGAGATTCAGAGTCAAAAATTGGAGAACGAATTGAGACTGTACTATATGATTAGGATAATCCAAATATTGGATTTGATTTGGCAATAGAAAATATAAAACTTTTGTAAAGATTATTTATTGACGGTTGATTATAAATCCGATAAAGAATCATTAAACGGAAAAAATAAAAAAGGGTTTACAACAAAAAATATAAAATAGTTAGACTCACTCGAGTTTGACACCTTTTCATAAAATATGACTGAGAACGCCTTATTTTATTGAGTTTTGTTTTTATTTTTTCAAATTTGTAGTGAGCCGATTTTTTTTTGGTTGCTTTTATAATTAGTTTATCCGCTCTATTTTTGCAGTATGTCATTTTTGCGGATAGAGAAAAAATCATCAGGCACGTATTTGCGTATCTTAGAAAGCTATCGAAATGATGAGGGCAAATCAAAGCACAAAATATTACACACACTTGGCAAAGTAGAAGATTATAAACCAGCCCAATTGCGAGCCATCGGTATCCAATTATTTGAGTTAGGTGGTGGCGAAGTAAAGGCATTGCTAACTGGCGATTTGTTAGAATTAGGCAGATACAATTATGGCTATCAATACCTCTACCAAAAAGTATTACAGCATTATGGTTTGCAAGATGTGTTTCGCAGAATAGCCTCAAAAAACAAACTACAATTTAATTTTTCGGATGCTGTTTTGTTGATGCTTTTAGAGCGATTACAAGATCCGTGTAGTAAACATCAAAATTATCTACATCAGTCGGAATATCTTAATTTGCCTACTGTTTCGCTACATCACTTGTATCGAACTTTAGATAAATTAGCCGACAATCAATCGCTCATTCAACAACAAATTTTCCAAACAGGCAGAGATTTATTTAATCAAAAATTGGATGTTGTATTTTATGATGTAACCACTTTGTATTTTGAAAGTGAAGTAGAACAACAAGGCAAACTTAGGCAAAAAGGATTTAGTAAAGATGGCAAAATAGGAAACACACAAATCTTGTTTTGTATGCTCATAGATACTGATAAAAATCCGATTGGTTATCAAATTTTTGAAGGCAATACCTACGAAGGACATACTTTTGAAAAAGCATTAATCGATTTAAAAAAACAATATCAAATAGAAAAAATAATTATGGTAGCAGATAGAGGTATGTTATCGAAACATAACATCGAAATTACCAAAAACAATGGCTACGAATTTATACTTGGCGAACGCATCAAAAGTTTACCTAAAACATTACAAACCGAGCTTACCGATTTAGCTTCTTTTACCAAACAATGGATATACCATGATACAACTGGCGAAGCCATTGTAATTACATATAAAACCGTAGAACACGATGGTAAAACAATCATCGTAACACACAGCCAAAAACGAGCAAAAAAAGACAAACAAGATAGAGAAGACAAAGAAGCTACAGCTAAAATACTATTAAAAAATACAGCTCTAATTACCAAAAAAGCAAGTAGGTTTTATATACAACAAAACCCAAAAGGCAGCTATGAACTGAATGAACAAAAACTAATAAACGATGCAAAGTACGATGGCATTTTGGCTATTAGCACCAACAACAAAACCCTTACAGCAACACAAGTATTAGAACAATACAAACAACTTTATAAAATAGAACACACCTTTAGAACCTTTAAAGCACACTTAGAAATAAGACCCATGTTTCATTGGACAGACAAACGAATTAAAGGACATATTTGTTTATGCTATATCGCTTATACACTATTAAACTACACACTACAAAGAACCAATAAAAGCGGACTAAAACTCACAGAGAATACGCTAAGAACTACGCTAAATAAAATGCAAGTAAGCTTGTTACAACACAATAAAGAGCAAATCTATGTACGTTCAAGACCAACAGAAAACGAAATTGCACTTCAAAGAGCAATAGGTTTAATGCCATTACAACCCATCATTCCAAAAGACAAACTAACACTATAAAATCCAATTTGTAGTGAGCCAATCCAATAACACTATTGTTGATAATCAATTAATTAACTCAATATCGTGTCAAACTTGAGAAAAAAACATCAACACATTGAAAAAATATAAATATAATATCATATATTTATATAGAATAATTTACTAACACATGAACATATTATATATAGTTGCGTTCTTATTACTTACTTCTGAATATTTCACATGAGATTCAGAGTCAAAAATTGGAGAACGAATTGAGACTGTACTATATGATTAGGATAATCCAAATATTGGATTTGATTTGGCAATAGAAAATATAAAACTTTTGTAAAGATTATTTATTGACGGTTGATTATAAATCCGATAAAGAATCATTAAACGGAAAAAATAAAAAAGGGTTTACAACAAAAAATATAAAATAGTTAGACTCAGTAGTTGTTGCTCATATCAAGAGATATGTAGCTTAATATTGAATAGCTCTGTAATTCTCATATTTGCATATTACAGAGTATGCGGTGAAGGAATACATCAACTTAAGATACCTCAAAGATCTTCATAAACTAAGCATATTGACAATATTAGGCTACTTGTAAACTTCGTTTGCTTTCCGTAACTTCACAATCCGTCATTATATTAGCGGTAGTGTAAAAAGTTTCAATATGAAAGATAGAGTACATTTTAGCGGATTAAATGGACTAAGAGCAATAGCTGCACTTGCAGTTGTTTTTTCCCATACTACAGCAGGGTTAAATGAGTTCGGGCTAAATCGGTTTATTTTCGGAAAATATGCAGACGGAAATCCTAAAGCTACATTACTAGCAGGTTTTGGTGTTTCTATATTTTTTGCTTTAAGCGGTTTTCTAATCACCTACTTACTTTTAAAAGAAAAAGAATCAGGAGGAATTAATATTAAAAATTTCTACATAAGAAGAATACTAAGAATTTGGCCACTTTATTATTTGTATTTTGGCTTGACATTAATTACAACATACATCTTTGATATTCCTTACGACAAAACATATATTTTTTATTATATATTTCTTTTAGCCAATATTCCTTTTATTTTTGGTGGAATGCTTCCTTTTTTAGGACACTATTGGTCATTAGGTGTCGAAGAACAATTTTATTCTTTCTGGCCTTGGGTTGTTAAAAAATCAAAATCAATCTTGAAAATTACGACTATTATTTGTATAGGTTTAATAGCTTTAAAAACAATAGTAAGAGTAATTGAAATTAAAACATTAAATGGAGAATCAACTTTATTTTATAAAATTATTCATGTAACAAGATTTCACTGCATGTTAATTGGAGCAATTGGAGCAATCTTGTATTATGAAAAAAATACTTTGTTTCTAAAACTAACAAACAATTTATTTACTCAATTTATATCTTGGATAATCATTCTCTTGGTTACAATTAATAAATTTCATCTAGTATCATTCTTAGACAATGAAATAATATCAGTGATAACAGTATTTTTAATTATTGGACAAATTGAAAAAAGTAATAGAATTGTAAATCTGAATATTTCATTCTTTGATTTTATAGGAAAAATTTCTTACGGAATTTATGTAATACATCCTTTAATTATATTTTTTTTGTCAAAAATTATTGTCATTTCATACAAATCAGTAGCACTAAATTATATATTAGTTTATTTTTCAGTTTTTGCCACAACAATAATATTGTCTTATATTTCGTACCATTACTTTGAAAAACGATTTTTGGATATGAAAGACAAATATTCAACCATAAAAAGTTCAGGATAAATAAACTACTTATTAATAACAGTAACTACTACACAACCAAGTAAATATTAATTGACAAATAAAAAACTTCTATACAAAATAGAAACAATTTATATTACAAATTCATTTTTTAATTTTTTGTTGCTTAGGTATATCTCTGCATAGCAAATTATCTATCTTTGACATATGGATATTTCTGTACATTTTCAAGAAATTAGAAATTTAATCATAGTAGCTAGAAAGCAATCTTTTAAAGCATTAAATAAAGAACTTATTAAATTGTATTGGAATATTGGTAAATATATTCATCAAAAAGTTAAAACTTCAAAATGGGGTAAAAGTGTAGTTGCTAATCTTGCTGAATATTTAAAAGAAACGGAACCAAATACTAGTGGATTTTCTGCTCAAAATCTTTGGCAATGAAACAGTTTTATGAAACTTATGCTAGTAATGAAAAACTCTCACCATTGGTGAGAGAAATTACTTGGAGTAATAACTTAGTCATTATTTCAAAAACTACATCTAATGAAGAAAAAGAATTTTATTTAAGAATATCAATCAAAGACAACCTAACAAAAAGAGAACTTGAACGACAAATTGATAGTGGACTTTTTGAAAGAGTTTTAACAACTAATACAAATCTCTCACCAGCGTTGAGAGCAATACACCCAAGTACTGAAAATATTTTTAAAGAACATTATATACTTGACTTTCTTGCTTTACCAAATAATCATTCAGAAAAAGACTTGCGTAAAGGAATAATCCAAAACTTTAAACAATTCATTCTTGAGTTTGGAAAAGACTTTAGTTTTATAGGTGAAGAATATAGAATACAAGTAGGTAATAAGGATTTTTTTATTGATTTACTATTCTACCACAGAGATTTACAATGTTTGGTAGCTATAGATTTAAAAATTACGGACTATAAACCTAAATATCTCGGAAAAGTGGAATTCTACCTCGAAGCACTAGATAATGACATAAAGAAAGAACATGAAAAGCCAAGTGTTGGTATTATTCTATGCAAAAGTAAAGACCAAAAAATTGTACAATACTCCATAAATAGAAGTTTATCGCCTACTTTAGTTGCTAAATACCAAACCGAATTATTTGACAAAAATTTATTAGAAAATAAACTAGAGGAATTTTATAGATTAGCAGAACAAAACAACAGTCAATAAACCAAATAATATACATATGATATTAAACTATATTTGGATAGCATTTTTTCTAGTAGGATTTGTAGTAGCATTCATCAAAATGCTTTTTGGTGATACCGAAATCTTTTCAACTATATTGACACAAATGTTCGATAGTGCTAAACTTGGTTTTGAAATTGCATTAGGTTTAACAGGCATCATGGCATTTTGGTTAGGCATGATGCGTGTTGGCGAAAAAGGTGGCGTAATTAAAGTATTCGCCAAATTAGTAAATCCGTTTTTTAGTAAACTCTTTCCAGATATACCAAAAGACAACGATGCAAATGGTAGTATCATCATGAATTTTTCTGCCAATATGCTAGGTTTAGACAATGCTGCTACACCATTAGGTTTAAAAGCCATGCAAGATTTACAAAGTATCAACAAAGATAAAGCAGTAGCAAGTAATGCTATGATTATGTTTTTAGTATTGAATACTGCTGGTATTACACTAATTCCAACATCGGTTATTGCTATTCGACAAACCATGGCAATAGAACAAGGTTTAGTTGGTTTTAATGCTGCCGATATTTTTCTTCCAACACTTATAGGCACTTTTATTTCATTCGTTTCTGGAATGTTAGCCGTAGCATGGTTTCAAAAAATAAAAATATTACAACCAGCTATATTATTATTTTTACTTGGTTTTTCTGGACTAATGGCTGCTTTATTCTTTTGGTTGAAGCAGTTTCCAGCAGACGAAATGAGCACCATGATTAGTTTAATTGGAAGTGTTATTATTATTAGCATCATTATACTATTTATATTTATTGGATTTATTAATAAAATAAATGTATACGATTGTTTTGTAGAAGGTGCTAAAGATGGTTTTAAAACTTCTGTAACCATTATACCATATCTTATCGCTATTTTGGTAGCTATTGCAGTATTTAGAGCTTCTGGTTGTTTAGATTTTATAGTAGATGGCATTGCTTACGCTGTAAATGCTATTGGCTTAGATGATAGATTTGTACCAACACTACCTATTGGATTAATGAAAACAGTAAGTGGAAGTGGTGCAAGAGGTTTAATGGTAGATGTAATGCAAACTTATGGTGTAGATAGTTTTCAAGGAAAGCTGGCATCTATTATTCAAGGTTCTACCGAAACTACTTTTTATGTATTGGCAGTTTACTTTGGCAGTGTCAACATCAAAGAAACAAGATATGCTGTTACTTGTGGTTTAATTGCAGATTTCGTAGGACTAATTGGAGCTATTTTAGTTGGTTATCTCTTTTTTGGATAAGTGATTATCTTTTATACAAACCAATACATACCAACAATAAACACACAATTAATTCTTTTTTATATTAAATAAAATAAAGTAAAAATCATACACTTACAACTCATCAACAATTGTTTAAAGAATTGATTTGTTTAAACCAAAGCAAAACTCAATTTTTATAGTATGAAAAATATTTTTCTTTCAATGGTACTACTTTTAAGTACTATAGTTGTTTTTGCACAAAATGATGAAATTCAGACGATAGACATTACTAAAGTCCAACCAATGCAAAATAACTATACTTACAATAGTACTAGCAGTGGCATTCTAAAAACCGATACATTAAGAACTTATAATGTTTATTTAAGTGAAGTCAACACACCATTTGGAATTTCTTACAGAGCAAATGATAAACAAATTTCATATAAAAGATATACAGAATTAAAACAATTCTGGCGAGCTATTGATGCTTGCGAACCTTGTCTATTAAATACTTATGATATTGATGATAACTTAATATCTTCTTCTTTTCAGTATCATACTTGTTTGTGTGGATTTTATGAATCGTTTTACGATGATGGCAAGAAAAAAGTAAGTGGTGCATATCTACAAAATACCACTGGTAATTGGGAAAACATGAAAGAAAGAGGTCTGTGTAATATTAAAACTGGTATTTGGACTTACTACTTACCTAATGGCAATATAGAGCGACAAGAAGAATATCAAAATGGTGTTATGGTCAATCTAATTAAAGGAGAAAGCAAAGTTATTCCAGCAGTTGATGTCTACAATAGAGAAAACAACAACGAAGACAACAATGCTAGCGAAACTTCTGAGCAAAAAGGACTAATCAATAAAATTAAGAATAAGAAAAAAAATAATTGATACTTTCCTTTTGAAATCGATTAAAATATATTCAAGTAATATTAAAGCATGTATCAGTTGCTTACAAGCTATTTTTATTGATGAAGCATTAGCCGATAAAACTATTCCAAAATTTATCAGCAATAAAAAACTAGGTGCTAAAGACCGAGCTTTTATTGCTCAAACAGTATATGATATTGTTAGATATTGGCGAAGATATAGCTATACATTAGGTTACGAAAACGAAGACGATGCTGTTTTAATTAATTGGAATAAAGTAATTGCACTCTATTTAAAACAGCACTACAACATTCTTAATGAAGATTTCTTTGACTTTTCTTTTGATGAATTACATACTATAAATACGCATTTAGCTTGGCAAATAGAACAATCTTATCCAGATTGGTTACACGAAATTTGCCTCAATGAACTTAACGATGCTTGGTATAATATTGGAGAACAACTCAATCAATTACCTACAACTTACATACGAAGCAATACTATAAAAATTACAACAGCAGAATTATCTCAACTATTAACCAATTTAAATATAGAACATACTATTAGTAAATATATAAATTATTGTATAGAAATTACTAGTAAGAACAATTTAAAAAATACAAAATATTTCAACAACGGTTTGTTTGAATTTCAAGATATAGGTTCACAAAAAATAGTAGACTACTATAAAGTCAATCGTAGTGAAACAATTTTAGATATGTGTGCAGGAAAAGGTGGAAAAACGCTACAACTAGCTGCATTGCTTAAAAACAAAGGTAAAATTTTTGCTAGCGATATTGATGATAAAAGACTAGAGGTACTTCAACAAAGAATTAAACAGGCCAATGCTCGAAATGTACAAACTATTTTATTTGATGAAATAATCAAACACAAACCATATGATGTTATTTTAATTGATGCACCTTGTAGTGGTACTGGAACTTTTAGAAGAGTTGCCGATTTAAAATATAAATTAAGTTTAGAAGAAATAAACAATTGCATAGAAGACCAAGCTTTGCTACTAGACCAAGCAGCACAATTATTAAGTGAAAACGGAAAAATCATTTATGCTACTTGTAGTATTTTACCTTCAGAAAACGAAATGCAAGTGCAACACTTCTTACAACAACATCAACAGTTTAAGCTAATAAAATCAAAAAGTATTTTACCTAATCAATACAACGGCGATGCTTTTTATATGGCATTAATAACCAATGACTAGTAACATAGTAACAAATAGCTATTGACTAACTAACCAAAAATCGGTAATATTAAAAAAAGTGCTAATATAATTTGACTTTTATTAACAAATATTTTACATTGTAGGCACATAAAAACTACTAATGTTCAGAAATTATTTACTCATAGTTATACTACTGTTAAGTAGCGGTATTGCTTATTCAAGCGTTGATGAAGATATAAACCTAGAACTCATTTCAGGAGAATATTTTCACTATGATCATAATCAGTGTTATTTAAACATAGGACCAAGAGCTGCCTATGTTGGCATTGTAGTAGAAAATATTGGAGATAGTACCTATCATAACTTAACCGTTACACTTTCTCACTTTACTACTATTGGATATGGTTTGGCTGGCGGTCAGTTACCTATACTAAATGTAAAAGACAGTCTTGCTACTGGAGCAAAAGATACTTTATTTTGGTTTTGTACTTATCCTTGTGGTGTCAATCAAACTCAAATTGTGTTTATGGTTTCAGACATTGGTAGTCATTTCTTTTTCTTAGATACTACACCAATCATCAAAAATAAAAGAGAAATTAGTGCTAGCTCTGGTGGATTTATCTATACCAATACACTTTCTTCATTCGATACAGCCAATCAACAGATATGTTTTAATGCTAAATTTGGTTTTTCAAAACTCGATTCAACCGATTTGATTTTTATTCAGCCAGTAGCCAATTTGAGTTTTAATGCTTTTTGTTTTCAATTAGAATCGGCTCAAGTCTTATCTTCTCAAGATAGTAGCATGGGCTGTATTCCTTTAGGATATACTGGAATGTTCTTTGATGTAGATGAAAAATGTGGATTGCCGCCAGCTTGGGAAATAGAAGTAGAGTTTTGTTTTTCTATTCGATGTCATAATCAAATTACATCAGTAATTCCATATGCATCTACTATAAGTGGTAGAGATTTAAAATATTCTATAGCAGACGAAATTGTGAACTTAGTTTTGCCTATAGACTTAAGTTATTTTAAGGTAGATGCTATTGATAATAATGCAAAAATTGAATGGCAAACTTTATCTGAAGCAAATACCAGTTACTACGAAATAGAAAAATCGATAGATGGAATTAATTTTTATAGTATAGGAACGGTTAATGCTAGTGGTTTTTCTAGTGAACCTTTAACTTATAACTTCTACGATTTCAATATTAATAATATTAATTATTATAGATTAAAAACAAATTATTTAGACAATACTTCTGAATATTCTGAAATTATACTTTTAAAAGGAGGACAACAAAACACGATTACAAATGTGCAATTTTATCCAAATCCAACTAAAGATTTCATCACACTACATACCAATAATACTGCCAACAAAATTGTTGATGTTTATTTATTAGATGCTGTTGGCAATGTAAAAGATTTAGTTCAATTAAATCAAGATAGCAAGACCATTAACTTAAGTCAGTACCAAAAAGGATTATATTTTTTACAATATCAAGTAGATGGACAAAACAAAACAGAAAAACTACTCATCAACTAATGACCAATGACTAATAGCTAACTTCTAATAGCTTCAACAGGATCTAGTTTTGCTGCCATCATTGCTGGTATTATTCCAGATAAAATACCTAGTGCAAATGAAATTATAAAAGTAATATTTACATTTTTAGCATTTAAAGCAAAATCCATTCCAGAAGCTTCTGTTGCAAAATGTGTTCCTATAGCTACCATTCCTAAACCAATTAAACCACCTAGTACACATAAAAAGATAGCTTCAAACAAGAACTCTAATAAAATATCTCTGTTTTTTGCACCTAATGCTTTTTTAATACCAATTAATGGTTTTCTTTCAGAAACAGTAACAAACATAATATTGGCAATTCCAAAACCACCAACAAGTGTAGCAAAACCACCAATAATTCCACCAATAATTCCTAAGTAATAATATAAATCATTAAAACCATTAGCAAGTACACTCATCTCGTTAATAGAGAAATCATCATCTTGTTTTGGTCTTAGCTTTCTAGACGCTCGCATAATACCAATCAATTCATTTCTTAATTCATCTAAGGAAACACCTTCTTTACTTCTAACTTCAAGTGTAGTATTGGCATTATCATCATCACCAGATATATATCTATTATAATAACTTAAAGGTACTAAAACCGACTTATCAAAATTAAAACCAAGTAAGTCCTCTCCTTTTTTCTCAATAATACCAATTATTTTTACAGGTTTTCCAGCAATTTTTAATTCGTAGTTTACAGGATTTGGCACATTATCAAACAATTTTTCAGCCACTTCTTCTCCAATTACACAAACAGCAATTCCGTTATTCACTTCCATCGCAGATAAAAATCGTCCACTACTTAAATTAAACTGAAATACTTTAGCATAATCTGCCGATACGCCTACAACATCGCCACTATGCGTTTTATTGTCTTTATACGCCAATTCTGGCTGCGAGTTACTACTTTTTTCAAAAGCAAAGTACTCACCAAGTGTACTTTTATTCTTAGTATAAATAAAGTCGTTATACTTTACATTGGGTCGTTCAAAATATTTCCACCAAGGATAATCATTTGGTCCATCAAAAGTCCAAGCCCATTTATTTACAAACAAAATATTATCACCTAAACTATTAATAGAGTCGTTGATATTATTTTTAAGTGCATCTACTGCTGTAAGAATAGAAATAATACTAAAAATACCAATGCTAATACCAAATAATGACAGAAAAGTACGCAGTTTATTTGCCCAAAGTTGTTGCAATGTTAGTTTTAATGACTCCGAAAATAAACGAATTACTTGTTGCACGGCTCAAAGGTAAACAATTAATTATTTTTTTGGTTTAGTTAATTATAAAAGTATAAATTATTACTTTTGCACCTTTAAAATTATTCCGTAAAATAATTAATTATGAAATTATCTCAATTTGATTTTGATTTAGCTGAAAAAAGCATTGCTCTGTATCCGAACAAGAACAGAGATGAGTGTAAACTAATGGTAGTACACAAAGATTCTGGAAAAATAGAACACAAAATTTTTAAAGATGTGTTAGACTATTTTGATGAAGGCGATGTGATGGTATTAAACAACACGAAAGTATTTCCTGCAAGAATGTATGGAAATAAAGAAAAGACTGGTGCCAAAATTGAAGTTTTCTTACTACGAGAACTCAACCACGATTTAAAACTATGGGATGTATTGGTAGATCCTGCTAGAAAAATTAGAGTTGGTAACAAATTGTATTTTGGCGATGATGTTTTAGTTGCCGAAGTAGTTGACAATACAACTTCTAGAGGTAGAACAATTCGTTTCTTGTTTGATGGTACTGACGAAGAATTTAGAGAGCGATTGAATATTCTAGGTAATACACCATTACCAAAGTATATTAAAAGAGATGCCGAAGATCTAGACAAAGAATTTTATCAAACAATTTATGCTAAAGAAGAAGGTGCTGTTGCAGCTCCAACTGCTGGTTTGCATTTTAGTAGAGAGTTGATGAAACGCTTAGAAATTAAAGGTATTGAGTTTGGTGAATTAACACTACATGTTGGATTAGGTACTTTTCGTTCTATAGAAGTAGAAGATTTATCTAAACACAAAATGGATGCAGAATATTTTAAAATTGCACAAAACTGTGTAGATACTGTAAACAAAGCAAAACAAAGCGGAAAAAGAATTTGTGCCGTTGGTACTACAAGTATGCGTGCTATGGAAACTGCTGTTTCTGCCGAAAAATTATTAAAACCAATGGAAGGTTGGACAAATTTATTTATTCATCCACCATACGATTTTACCATTGCAGATTGTATGATTACTAACTTTCATACACCAAAATCTAGTTTGGTAATTATGGTATCTGCTTTTGCTGGTTACGAATTAATACAAGAAGCATACAAAGAAGCCATTAAGAAAAAGTATAACTTCTATTCTTATGGTGATGCCATGTTGATTATCTAATATATCAGTGGTTGATGTCTAACCAACCATTCTTCAAATCAAAATAATTAACTCAGTGTATTTTTTAATGCACTGAGTTTTTTTGTTGTAGGAATTATACCAGCAACTTATAAAATTCTATTACATTTTTAAGTAACTGTACATTACTTTTTACTTTATCTAACTTTTTATTGTACTTTGATATATATATTGTATGATAACCTAATTTTTCTGCTTCTGCAATTCTAATATCTACTTTGTTCACTGCTCTAATTTCACCACTCAATCCAACTTCACCACTAAAACAAACTAAATTATCTATTGCAATATCATTGTAAGAAGACAACAACGCTGCAACAACAGCCAAATCGGTTGCAGGATCTTCTATACGCAAACCACCAGCTATATTTAAAAACACATCTTTAGTGCCAAATTTAAAACCACATCGTTTATCTAAAACTGCTAATAACATATTGAGTCGTCTTAAATCGTAGCCAGTACTACTGCGTTGTGGTGTTCCATAAACTGCTGGCGAAACCAAAGCTTGTACTTCTACCAATAAAGCACGCATGCCTTCAATTGTTGCAGCAATAGCAATACCACTCACCTTCTCGTCTCTTTCTGTAATTAATAATTCTGAAGGATTGCTCACTGGTCGCAAACCACTACTTTGCATTTCGTAGATACCCAATTCTGCAGTAGAACCAAATCTATTTTTAATCGTTCTAATAATTCTATAATTATAATTTCTATCACCTTCAAACTGCAACACAGTATCTACCATATGTTCCAATAGTTTTGGTCCAGCAATGATTCCTTCTTTGGTAATATGACCTATAATAAAAATAGGTATATTATATTGTTTAGCATATTGTTGTAAAATATGTGTTGTTTCTCTTATTTGCGAAATACTTCCAGGTGCAGCATCTATCAATTGTGTTTGTAGTGTTTGTATAGAATCTATCACCACCATATTTACTTTTAATTGTGTTATTTGGTGAATGATATTTTCTACAATAGTATTAGTAAACAAATATAATTTTTCATTATTAAAACTAATTCTATCTGCACGCATTTTAATTTGTCGTTCACTTTCTTCGCCAGAAACATACAACACACTTAAACCTTTTGCTTGTAATGCCATTTGTAGCAATAAAGTCGATTTTCCAATGCCAGGTTCTCCACCTAAAAGTACTAAAGAACCTGGCACAATACCACCACCTAACACTCTGTTTAGTTCATTGTCTGTAGTAATAATTCTATAATTATCTTGCTCAGGAACTTCATCAAGCGTATACGACTTTAGCGTTTTACTAGATAATGCTGGATGTTGATTTTTATTTGGTTTCTCTACAATTTCTTCTACCAAACTATTCCATTCGCCGCAATTACTACACTTGCCACTCCATTTAGAAGCCACACTACCACAAACCTGACAAACAAAAACCGATTTAACTTTACTCATTGCTTAAAATTAATTTTAAAATTTAAAAAGCAAAAGAAAATCGTACAATATCCATTCAATTAAGTATATTTATTGCTCAATATGTCTTTGTTTTCTAATATTATTTTTTCCGATGCTTATCGACTTTTCTTTCCTAGAATTTGTCCGAGTTGTAATAATGCATTGATTAAAGAAGAAACATATATTTGTTTGCATTGTTCTTTAAATTTACCACTCACTAATTTTGAATCGTTTAGAGGAAATCCAGTAGAACAAGTTTTTGAAGGTAGAGTAGACTTAAATTTTGCTACGAGTTTATTATTCTTTTCTAAGCATGAAGGTGTTCAAAATATCATGCATCAAATAAAATATAATAATCAAAAGGAATTAGCCGTTTATATTGGACAACTACTTGGAGAAAGATTAATGACGCTACATAAACAAAAAAAAATAGATGCTATAATTCCTGTTCCATTGCATCCAAAAAAGCAACATCAAAGAGGTTATAATCAATCAGAATATATTGCACAAGGCATTAACAAAGTATTGAATACAAAAATTATAAATCATTATTTAATAAGAAAAGAATATAATTCAAGTCAGACTAAGAAAAATAGAATGGAGCGATGGGACAATGTGGCTGAAGTTTTTCAAATTAATTCCAAAACAAAAATTGCTGGCAATCATTTTTTACTAGTAGATGATGTTTTAACTACAGGTGCAACTTTAGAAGCATGTAGTGTAACTTTAAAAAATAACTTAAATTGTGAACTCAGTATTGCAACGATTTGCTACGCAATGTAATCAAGATAATATATGAAACATGTAACAAAATATAGTATTTTCGTTTTTCTTTTTGTAGGAATGATAATAATGTCGTCGTCTTGTAAAAAAGATAAATTTAGTACAGACATTATTTCGTTTTCTACCGATACGCTTAAGTTTGATACTATTTTTACGACGCTTGGTTCTACTACAAAATTTTTCACGATTAGAAACACCGATAAAAATCCTGTAATCATTGATGAAATAAAACTGGCTGGTGGCACCAATAGTAGTTATAGAATTAATGTTGATGGAGATGCTGGTACTTCATTTAGTAATATAGAAATTCCTGCAAACGATAGTATTTATGTCTTTGTTGAAGTAACTATTGATCCAAATACAAATAATTTACCTTTTGTATTATACGATTCTATTCAATTTTTTAGCAATAACAAACAACAGCAAGTGATATTAGAAGCATATGGACAAAATGCTCATTTTTTTGATGGTGATACGATTTACAATAATACCACTTGGAATAACGACTTGCCTTTTGTTATATTGAATTATTTATATATTGATGCTGGAGCTTCATTAAATATCAATCAAAATTGTACGGTTTATTTTGGTGGAAGTGCAGCACTGCTTGTCAATGGCAACTTAACAATTAATGGTGGAAATGATACCTCTGAAGCTGTTACATTTAGAGGTTACCGATTAGATAATGACATAAGTGGTACTGCTTACGACAAATATCCTGGACAATGGCTTGGTGTTTTCTTCTTGAGAAATAGCACAGGAAATATCAACAATTTAAACCTACGAAACTCTAGCTATGGTATAAATGCAGGTAATATTTCTACTACAGATAATGCTGAACAAAATTTAATTGCACTACAAAATGTAAATATCAATAACGCACCAATTGTAAACATAAGTAATTCTAAAATATATAATAATTTATTCTATGGAATCTTTGGATTTAATGCTATCATCAATGGCGAAAACTTATTAGTGCATGGTGCAGCACAAAATGTACTAGGTTTATATTATGGTGGAAACTATGCTTTTACCAATTGTACTTTTTACGCAGGTGGAAATGCTTATATCAGTCATAGCCAAACACCACTGTTTTACGCCAGTAATTATTTTGTTTACGATGAAAACCAAGCACCATTACAAGCAGATTCTACCAATATATATATTGCTAATTCAATTTTATATGGCACACTAGAAGAAGAAATTGTTTTAGACGATGACAACAATAATACACATTTATTATATCATAATTTTATTAATTGTTGTATAAAAAATACTAATGAAAATTTATTATCATTACCTACATTCCAAAACTGCTTTAATAATAATCCAGAGTTTGAAAACATTACTAAATTCGATTTTAGGTTAAAGGACAACTCTCCTTGTATTGATGCAGGAAGCAATTTAATTCCTTATCCATTAACCGATTTGAGTGGACAATCACGAACAACAATTCCAGATGTAGGTTGCTATGAAAAAAACTAAAATCGTACAACAAATAAAAAAACTTTACCAATTACTTGGATACTCTTTTCCAATACAGTTGCTATTATTGCATATAAAAAAATATTTATTTTTTACAATTATTTGGGTACTATTTTTCTCAGTTGTTTCTGGAACTTTTATGGAAAAATACGGTGCTCAACTACTTTTACTCGATCCAGAATATTTAGGCGAAGTTGGCTTTCTAAGCTTCTTCATTATCGGATTAGGCATGGGTGGTTTTATTATGGCTTGGAATGTTTGCTTTTATATATTAAATTCTTACAGATTTGAATTTCTAGCATCTGTTTCTAAACCATTTGTACGATTTTGCTTCAATAATATTATTATTCCAATTGCATTTACTATAACTTATTTAGTAATGCTCATTAAATTCTATCATCAACAAGAAATAAATGACCTAAAAATTTTGCTCTTAAATATAGCTGGTTTGTGTTTAGGTAATTTAGTAATGATAATAGTTTATACTATATATTTTATTTATATTAATGATGATATTGAAACCTTTTTAGAAAAGCTATCTGAGAAATCTAAAAACAACTTACTACTTAAAAATATAAAGCTAGAAAAGCTAAGTTTAGATACAGAATTTGAGCAGAGCGACCAATGGAGCGTGTCTTCTTATTGGCATTATCCTTGGAAAATTAATCGTTTACAAAGACAATCTTTCTACGACAAAAACTTAGTACAAAGAGTAATGTTGCTACACCATAGAAATGCATTTGTAATTATTCTAGTAAGTATTGCCATATTAATTGTACTAGGAAGTTTAATAGAAAATCCAATTTTTAGAATTCCAGCTGGTGCTTCTTTTATGATGTTGGCAACTGTTTTTATGGTATTTATGACTTTTATTACTTTTTGGTTTAGAGGTTGGAGCTTTGTTGCCGTAATTATACTTATAGCATTATTAAATTTTCTTTCTAAATATAATTTAGTAGTATATAATCATAAACTAGCTGGATTAAAATATGAAACACCATTAAATTATGGTAACGAAGAGTTAGATCAAAGTATTTCTAGAGCATCTATTAATAAAGATATTTTATATACTACGAAAATTCTTAATCGATGGAAAAGAAAAAACAGAGCCAACCATAAACCAAAACTCATTTTATTAAATTGTGCTGGTGGTGGTTTAAAAGCATCCTATTGGACTTTCCTTGTATTACAAGAGTTAGATAAATTGACCAAACAACAATTTTTCAAACATACTTCTTTAATTAGTGGTGCTTCTGGTGGAATGCTCGGTGCTGCATACTATAGAGAACTCAATAATTTAAGCTTACACAACGATAGCATTAATGTTTTAAATGAAAATTATTTAAATAATATAGGAAAAGATATATTAAATGGTATTGCCTCTTCTATTGCAATGAATGATGTTTTTTATCCATGGAGAAAATTTGAATACAATGGAGAAAAATATAATAAAGATAGAGCATATATGTTTGATTTATGTTTTAATGAAAACACCAATTTCTTACTCAACAAATCAATAAGCGATTATAAAGAAGCAGAACAAAAAGCAGAAATTCCTATGATGATTTTGGCTTCTACTATTGCTAACGACCAAAGACTAGCGTTAATGTCGCCACACAACATTAGTTTTATGGTAAAGCCATATTTGTTAACCAATCAAAATACAGATGATTATATTTCTCCAGACTGCTACGATTTTAGAAATTACTTTAGTAGTGTTGGTGCAGACAGCGTTAATTTTGTAAGTGCATTGCGAATGAATGCAACTTATCCATACATTTTGCCAAGCGTATACTTACCAACTAATCCTAGTACCAAAGCACTAGATGCTGGTATTAGAGATAATTTTGGTTGGTTGGTCTCTTCACGATTTTTAAGTGCTTTTAGTGATTGGGTAGATGAAAATACTTCTGGAGTTATATTTGTAGTAGTTAAAGTAGATGACAAATTAAAGTCCTTGAAAAAAGACACGAAATCGAGTTATATGGACGAACTGACTTCGCCATTAGGTAGTATTTTTTCTAATATGATGGTACTACAAAATTATAACTCTGACCAAGTTTTAGCTACGCTAGATAATATGATTGAGCAAGACATTACCGTTTTAGATTTTACTTATAAACCAAGTGCTGCCAACAAAAAAGCATCTATGACTTTTCATTTAACCAATCAAGAGAAGAAAAATATTCAGGAAGCTTTTAATAATGAAGACAATCAATACAATGCGATGAAGCTAAAAGGACTTTTGTTGGAATAAATTTTATATCTTAGTAAGTTACTGCTTAAGAAATGACAAAAAAATGTATCAATTTATTTTTCCTAATTTTTGTATTTATTTTAGGATATGCACAAAAAGAATATAGATTTGATTATTCTAATATAAATAATTTTGTTTATTATAAATATGTAAAAAATAATAATAAAAAAACTATTTCTGTTCTAAATTTTTTACCTAGTCCACAACAAAATTGTAGTAATGCACAACCAGTATGTATTTCACAATCTGGACCATATCCACACCAAACAGGAATAGGTACTGGTGGTAATGAAATTAATGGTAATGCTTCTTGTTTAAAAGATGGTGAAAAAAACTCTGTGTGGTATGTAATTACTGTAACACAAAGTGGAAATTTAAACTTTGTTATATCTCCAGTTCGACCTTCAGATGACTATGACTGGGCTGTTTTTGATATCACCAATCATCCTTGTTCTGCTATTAAAACAAATCCAGCTTTAGAAATTAGTTGTAATTATTCAGCAACTTCTGGTGCTACAGGGACTACTACTAATCCTAATTTAAGCTCAAATACAGATCAATATGGTCCACCATTTAATAGCTCAATTCCAGTAACCGCTGGTCAAACACTAGCTTTAGTTATAAATAACTATACTGGCTCTACTAGTGGTTATAGCTTAGATTTTAGTGCATCAACGGCTAGTATGTATGATAATGTTAAACCAACAATTAAATCTATAGCTATAGATTGTAATGGGAAACTAAAACTCACTTTTTCTGAAAATATAGATTGTAGTAGCTTTACCAATAGCGATTTTATTATTCAAGGTACAAACGGAAATTATACTGGTACAATTGTAAGTGGTTGTACTAATGGTGCTACTTATTTCGATGAATTTGAAATTACTGCAACTACAGCACTTCCTATAAACGAAAACTATCTGTTTAATTTAGTAGGTAATGTTTCTGACAACTGTGGTAATATTTCTGATGTCGCTAGTATCGGCTTTAGTTATAACAAGCCAAAAATTTTTCTAGGAAATGATACTACTATTTGTTCTAACAACAATCTAATACTAGATGCTACCACACCAAATGCTACAAATTATGTGTGGAATACTGGTGCTAATACGCCAACAATTTCTGTTAATAGCAGTGGTACATATATTGTAACAGTTACTGCCAATGGCTGTACTACAAAAGATACTATAATAATTACAGCTGGTAGTCCAACTATGCCATCTATAACTATAAGTGCTAGTAAAGATACCGCTTGCTCTAGAGAAAATATTACATTCACTGCTACGCCAATAAATGGCGGAAGTAATCCAACATTTCAATGGTATGTAAATAATGTAGCTACAGGTACTAATAGTAATACATTTAGTGCTTCTACATTAAACAATAATGATAAAATTAAAGTAGTAATGAGTAATACAGGAAGTTGCGTTTCTAGCAATGCTGTTACTAGTAATATTATTAAAGTTACTATCACTCCTACAAAAACTCCAAATATAAATTTAACTGCAAACCAAAACAATGTTTGCGATGGTACACAAATTATATTTACAGCTACGCCAACAAATGGCGGAAGCAATCCAATATATCAATGGTATTTAAATAATCAATTACTAAACAATAGTAGTAATACATTTATATCAGATTCATTAAATAACAACGATAATATTAAAGTAGTACTCACTAATACTACTGATGTATGTTTAACTAAGACTAAAGACACTAGTGATATAACTGCAATTATTAATCCAAATTTATTGCCATCTGTTGCAATATCTGCTAATCAAAATAATGTATGTAAAGGAAGTACTATTTCATTTACTGCTACACCAAGTAATGTAGGAAGCAATATATCTTATCAATGGTATCTCAACAATAATAGTATAGGCAACAATAGTAATACATTTACTTATTCTAATTTTAATAATAATGATTTAGTAAAAGTAATTATTAAAGATAACAGCACTGGTTGTTATGCTACAAGAACTGGAATTAGTAATACTATTACGGTTAACATTGATACACCAGTTACACCAACAGTAAATATAATTTCAGTTTCTAATAATATTTGCAAAAATAAAGAAGCCACTTTTAATGCTCATTATACTTTTGGTGGTAATAATCCGAGTTTTGAATGGCTTGTAAATAATCAATCTATAGGAAATAACGATAGTATTTTTAGTACTACTACTTTAAATAACAATGATAAAATAAGTGTAAAAATGACTAGTAGTTTAAATTGTGTTACTAGTCAGACAGCTACGAGTAATACTATACCAATGGCTGTTAATGAAGCAAATTATCAAACACCAAGTGTAGTAATTTGTCACGGTGAAGACACAACTATTAACTTGCAAATTCAAACAAATACCAATTCAGATTATATTTTATATTTCCAAAATTCAGTGTATAATAATTCTAGTATTGTAAAAGTTGTAGGTGATATTACACAAGCTATTCCATTTACAATAAATTATGGTAGTGATTGTTATGTAGAAGATACAATTGATTTAACCGTTTTAGAAAACCCAATAGTTGAAGCTTTAAGTGATAGAACAAAAGTGAAACCAGAAACTGTAATTCACTTAGATGTACTCACAGATGCAACAAATATAATTAGATATAATTGGTTTCCACCAGACAGTATCACTTATCCGAACAAAGCTAGCACTACTGCAATAGTTAGTACTACAACAAACTATATTGTAACAGTAACTGACAATAATAACTGTAAAGGAGAAAGCAGTATTTTGGTTGAAGTAATTAATATTTGCGATGGTGAATATATTGCTATTCCAAATGCATTTACACCAAATAATGATGGCATTAATGATTGTTTCAAATTGATTTCGCCAACAGCAGAAGATTTAGTTTCGTATAATTTGAAAATATTTAATAGATGGAGTGAGCTAGTTTTTGAATCGAATCATATTGAAAATTGTTGGACTGGCTTTTATAAAAATCAAATGAGCGAAGTAGATACATACACTTATATACTACAAATAAGTTGTACTAATGGTACAATTACGACAAAAACTGGAAGTGTTGCACTAACAAAATAACAGCTTATACACTTTTTAAAAAGTCTTCGATTGGTGCTTTGTCTGCTGCACTTTTATATTGATATTCATGTAATATTTCATTCTTATAAACTAGAAATATTCCTGGCATTTGATAAATATCACTATCATCAACAAAACCTGCGTTGATATTTTTTTTGAATTTTAAACCTATTGCTCTTTTCCATACTTTCCAACCAAACAATTGTAAAAATTTTCCTCGTCTTAGTTGAAATGTTTTATACAACATCGATTCTTTATCTATAATATAAGTAATATCATCTAATTCGTGTTGTTGAAATACTTGTTCGCATATGGCTCCATCCGACATATTAACTAAAACTACATTAATATTTTTTTCTTTAAATATTTCACTCTTTTTAGCAACTACAGTTAAGGTTTCCTTGCAAAAAGAGCATCCTAAATGTCGTAAGAAAATCAACAAAACAGGTTGTTGTTCATTTAAATCAGCTAAGCTATCACCTTTATTGGTATAGTACATTTGCATAGTACTTGCTCTATCTGCTTGATGTATTTGAATTAAATGTTCATCGAGTAAATAATTGAAATTATAAATTCTATATAATATATAATATAATGGAATAAGCCAAATAATGAAATGTATAAGCATAAAATTAAATATGCTCATTTTTTCATTATTAAAATAAAATAAGAAAAAACCAATGAGTGCTACTGTTTTAATTAAAGCACTCAAGAAAACTATAATCCAATGTTTATATATATTAAAAGATGAAATAAAAAAACCTAAGCCAAAAACAATTTCTACAATACCAATAAATTGCCAAATACAAGTATAATTTATCATGTCTATACTTGTCCAATAAAACCAAAAATGCGGAAAACAAATTACACTAAGTCCCCAAAAAATATGATATAAAGCAGCTATATATAGTAATACCTTAACCGACTTATCTTTATCTATTTTTATTGATGCATTCATGCAGTATGATAAACAACCTATAACGAATAATGTTCAGCTATTGTTTTAATTCGTAATTTTTTCTTATAAAAAATTGGTCTTCTTTGCTAAAGCTAAAGATTTTTTAATTGAAGCAATAAATCATCAAATGCTAATTGTTCTTGAGTACCTTGTTTCATATTTTTCAGCACAACAGTATTATTTTTTATTTCATCTTCACCAAGTACACACATAAACGGAATTTTCTTTTTGTCGCAGTACGAAAATTGTTTTTTCAACTTATCTGTTTCTGGATATAACTCTGTATTAATTCCTGCTGCTCTTAATTGAGTTACTAATGCTAATGTATGAGTTAATGTTTCCTTACTAAAATTTGCAACCAAAACTTGTGTAGCTGTATTAATATCTGCCAGCAAATTTAGTTGTTGCATTGCAGTAAAAATTCTGTCTAAACCAAGCGTAGTACCAACAGCTGGAACATCATTTCCTGTAAACATACTAATTAAAGTATCGTATCTTCCTCCACCAGTAAGCGAACCAATGTGTGGATGTTTGGGCAACTTGGTTTCAAAAATTGGACCTGTGTAATAATCTAAACCTCTTGCTAAACTAATATCAAATATAAAATTATTTTCATTTACATTTAATATTTTAAGATAATTAAAAATTTCATTTAATTCTGCAATACCTTCTTGTGCTATTTCAACATCTTGTAATAACTCGCTTAAAGTTTGTAGTGTTACCTTTTCTTGAACTAGTTTTTCTAATTGTGCAATGGCTTCATTTGGAACTTGATTGTCTGCTAATTCTTTTGCTACATCATTCCAATGTGTTTTATCTAATTTATCTATTGAACGAGCAATGATTGGTGTAAATTCAGTAGTTAAATTCAAATATGTAGTTAATCCATTTAATATTTTTCTATTATTTATCTTGATTAGAAAATCATCAAAACCTAAAATTGTTAATACTTGATATGTAATGGCAATTAACTCTGCATCTATAATCATAGAAGTGCTACCAACACAGTCCACATCACATTGATAAAATTCTCTAAATCTGCCTTGATGTGGTTGTGGTCTGTCTGCTCGCCAAACTGGTTGAATTTGATAGCGTTTAAAAGGCATCGTTAGATGTGGATGCATAGCAATAACTCTTGAAAAAGGTACTGTTAAATCGTAGTGCAACGCAGCTTCGTCTTTAGTATCTGTTTTATAGTTGAGTTTGTAGATAAGTCTATCAGCATCTTCGCCATATTTTCCACTCAAAACATTTAGGTATTCTATAGCTGGAGTTTCTATTGGAGCAAAACCAAATTGTTTAAACACAGTTCGCATTACAGAAAGAATTTGCTCTCTATGTAACATTTGCTCTGGTAAAAAATCTCTTGCACCTTTAAATACTCTTGGCTTTATCATATGTTAATTGCATTTATAATTTTCTTCTACCATAAAAATAAATGGTTTATTTAATGGCAAGTATTGTTCTTGTTTTATTTCAAATCCTTTTTTAGGATAATAATTAATATAGGTAATATTCTTAAGTAATATAGATTGCTGTTGCTTTTTAATTTCAACTTCCACTACTTCATTATTACTATAATGTACTGTCATTCTCTTAATTGGAATTTTATTATTTTCAGTAGTATATATTACTTTACTATCTAAAGAATCGACTTTAAAATATTCTATCCATTTTGGTTTATTGATATCACAAGACAATAACAATTGCATTTCTTTATTCCAGTTAATAGTATCTTGAGTAATTTGTTCTTTATTATCTACTGCTACAATGGTTTTTATACAACCACAATTGTTTTGTTGTAAGCTGTCTATGTCTTGTTGTATTAATGCATTCAAGTCAAACAAAGCTTTGTTATTTGATTTTATTTTTGACTGATTACACGACATCAATAAAAATACCACTACTAATATATATATGTATCTTTTCAAAATAAAACAGTTCCAGCCATTTCGTTAGGAATATCAATTTGCATAACTTTTAGCATGGTTGGTGCAATATCTGCTAAAATTCCTGGTTGCAAAGTTGGTTTCAAGTTGTTGTCAATCATAAATAATGGCACTACATTTTTAGTATGTGCTGTATTGATGCTTCCATCATTATTTACCATAATATCTGCATTACCATGATCTGCTGTTACAAAAATACAGTAGTTGTATGCTAATGCTTTTTTCACCACTTGCTCTACACAAGTATCAACCGTTTCAGCTGCTTTTACTGCTGCATCAAAAACGCCAGTATGTCCAACCATATCTGTATTTGCAAAATTTAAAATAATACAATCTGGTTGTTTTTCTTCAATATATTGAATCACTGCATCTTTCACTTGAAAAGCACTCATTTCAGGTTGTAAATCGTAAGTTGCTACTTTAGGTGAGTTAATCATAATGCGTTCTTCACCATCAAATTGATCTTCTCTTCCACCAGAATAAAAAAACGAAACATGTGGATACTTTTCTGTTTCTGCAATGCGCAATTGTGTTTTGTTGTTTTTACTCAACACTTCACCCATTGTGTTGCTAATGTTTTCTTTTCCATAAATGCTATTCACTTTCACAAAAGCATCATCGTAAACAGTCATCGTTGTATAATACAATTCCAATGCTTTCATATTATATGTTGGAAAATCTTGTTGCGTTAAAACTTCAGTAATTTCTCTACATCTGTCAGTTCTAAAATTAAAACAAATTACAGCATCGTCATTTTTTATAGTAGCAATTGGCTGTTGATTTTCTACCATCACTTTTGGCAAAATAAATTCATCTGTTACACCATTATCGTAAGAAGATTGTATAGCATCAATAGGATTTTCAAAAACATCGCCTTCGCCTTTCACCAATAAATTATATGCTTTTTGTATGCGTTCCCATCTTTTATCTCTGTCCATAGCATAATATCTACCACAAAGACTTGCAACTTTAATAGATGTATTTTTTATATGATTCAATAGTATTTTTAAATACTTTATTCCATTTGTAGGAGCAGTATCTCTTCCATCTAAAAAACAATGAATATATACTTTAGTTAGATTGTGTTTTAAAAGAATATCGCACAAAGCTAACAAGTGATTGATATGTGAATGTACACCACCATCTGAGACCAAACCCATTAAATGCAATGCTTTATCATTTTGCTTGCAGTACGCTATGGTTTCTTGTAGTACTTTCTGATTTTCAAAACTACCATCGGCAACTGCTCTGTTAATTTTTAGCAACTCTTGATAGATAATTCTTCCTGCACCAATGTTCATGTGTCCAACTTCAGAATTTCCCATTTGATGATTAGGTAATCCAACATACTCTCCATGTGTTAACAAACGCGTATTAGAATATTGCTGATATAAACTATCAACAAAAGGCGTTTTTGCTTTAGCAATGGCACTTTGAGAAACATTATTGTTTATTCCCCAACCGTCCATAATTATCAACATTGTTTTTTTTTGCTTGTCCGTTAACATCTTTTTAGTATTTTGGCACAAAATATGTAGCAGATAATGCGAAGTTAATCAATAATGAATTTATTAAAGCACATATGGCTATTTATGTTAGTATTATGGTTTGGGCAAATCCATGCTCAATCAGAGTACAATGGCATTATATTGGCTATTAATAAAGGTAATACTGCTGAGCTTTCTAAGTATTTTGATAATAGAATAGATATTAGCATTAATGGCGAAGCGAATAATTACAGTAAAGAGCAAGGCGAAATTATTTTATCGAAATTTTTTAATGAATTGAGCGATAAAGAATTGACCATTGTTAAAAAAGTACAAAATGCTAAAGGTTTGTTTATTATGGGAAACTTAAAAACGAAACAATCCAATTATCGTGTTTTTATTAACATCAAACAAATTGATAATAAAATCATTTTACAAGAAATAAGGTTTGAGAAGACCTAATTTAACAAAAGCAATTCTCTTTATCTGATATTTTCCTTATCATTACAGCTTTAATTATTGAGATATGATTGATGTTGCTTACCTAAATTCATTTATACAACAAGCATTAGCAGAAGATGTAAGAGATGGCGACCATTCTTCTTTAGCTGCGATAGATAAAAATGCTATTGGAAAAGCCAAACTCTTAGTGAAAGACAATGGCATTCTTTGTGGTTTACCTGTTGCTATAGCAATTTTTAATGCAGTAGATAAAAATCTTGCTTTAGATATTTTAATAGAAGAAGGCAGTACTATACAATATGGCGACATTGCTTTTTTTATAGAAGGTAGTGCTATTTCTATTTTAACAGCAGAACGATTGGTACTCAACTGTATGCAACGCATGAGTGGTATTGCTACCAATACCAAACAATATGTAGATGCAGTTAAAGGTACTAATACCAAAATTTTAGATACTAGAAAAACAACACCAAACTTACGACCACTAGAAAAATATGCAGTAGCTATTGGTGGTGGTGTTAATCACAGATTTGGTTTGTTTGATATGATTATGTTGAAAGACAATCACATTGATTTTTGTGGTGGCATTACTAAAGCTATTCATAAAACACAAGCTTATTTAAAAGAAAATAATTTAAACTTAGATATTGAAGTTGAAACCAGAACTTTAGATAATGTAAAAGAAGTGTTAGCATGTGGTGGTATAAAACGCATTATGTTAGATAATTTTTTGCCAGAAGATGTTAAAACTGCTGTAGATTTAATCAATCACGAATATGAAACAGAAGCAAGTGGTGGTATTACTTTAACTAACATACGACCTTATGCCGAAGCTGGTGTAGATTATATTTCTGTTGGAGCGTTGACACATAGTGTTAAAAGTTTAGATTTAAGCTTAAAAGCAACTATTTTGAAATAGGTGTCACTTTAAAATATATAATATATTCAAATGGAAGTATTACACCAGAATATTAAGTTGTCAGTATTAATAAGTGCTTACTTTGTTATCAGTATACAAATATTATTAGCTAAAGATGATTCTTTAAACCTAGTTCCAAACGGAAGTTTTAACCAAGTAGAAAATTGTTATACCGATGATGAAACTTTTGAATTTATTAATGATTGGTATATTCCTAATACAGCATCGACTGATTATTTTCTTAAATGCAGAAATAAATATGGTTTATCAAGAACAATTCCATATAGTCATAAATTAGGTTATCAAGATTGTCTTGATGAGGACGGTTATGTTGGTTTTCTTGCCTATAAAAGTAATATGAAGCATTCTCCAAAGGATTATAGAGAATATTTAGCAGTACAGTTAAAAGAACCATTAAAAAAAGAAAAAAAATATATTTTAAGTGCATACTTTAATCTAGCAGATACATCAGTATATGCAGTATATCCAATTAGCTTTGGTTTCACCAATCATCGTTATTATCACCCAGAACTTATACTAAATTACATACCAATCGATAGTTTAACTGGCTCTGTAGATGTAGTAGACTATTTTATAGAAGACAAAGTAAATTGGGTAAAATGCGAAAAAGAATATACAGCAAAAGGAGGAGAACAATATTTAATAATAGGTAACTTTAAACCAGACTGTGAAAGTCAAAAAAAGAAAGTAGCCAATTATAAAACAAAGAATAAAGAAGTTTTATCTTACTATTTTATAGATTTGGTATCTATTATAGAAAAGAAAGGAATAAAATAATTTTCAACAAAAAAGATTATATTTGAATAGTATACTGGAATATTTTTCATGCCTAAAATTATATATGATGGATACAGCTACTATGAATAAAATAAATGATAAATTAAAATATATTCCTAATAATTTAGCTAAAGATATTATAGCTTATATAGATTTTCTTTCTTTTAAACAAGATGATTCCGATTGGAGTGAAGCACTGTCAACAGAAGAGATACATTTAATAGAAAAAGGAAAAAATGATATTAATAGTAATAATACATATTCTGATGTAGAAGCTAAAAACATAATATTACAACATAAACAAAAATTACAATGACTACGGTCATATGGACGCAAACTGCTTTAGACAATTATCTATCAATTATAGATTACTTATTTGAACATTGGACTAATAAACAAATTGATAAATTTGAACAAAATGTAGAACAAGTAGTCTGTAGAATTCAACATCATAATCAAATTGGAAAATTATCTAAAATTCTAAATTACAGGAAAATTATTATCAATAAGCATATTTCCTTAATTTATGCATTAGAAAACAACTCTATATATTTAATTGCATTCCTACATAATAAATCAAATCATGCTTTTTAATTAACACTAAATAGTTGCTTTCCTAAGCAATAAGCTATTAGAAAAATAATACATATATTTGTTGGCTAATATGGCAAAGAAACAAAAAGTAAGATTCTTAGTCAATCCAAAGTCTGGTGGATTTTTTGGTGCGAGATTCAATGAAAGAATGGTCAAAAAGTATTTAGACTTAAACAAATTCGACTACGACATTCATGTTACCAAATTTGCTGGTCATGCTATAAAACTAGCACAACAATCTTTAATTGATAAAGTAGATATTATTGCTGTTGTTGGTGGCGATGGCACTCAAAACGAAGTAGGACAAGTCATTATGAACTCACCTATTAAACTAGCTAGTATTCCTACTGGTTCTGGAAATGCCAATGCCAGAAAACTACAAATTCCAATTAACATTGCTCATGCTATTGAATTAATCAATACAGGAAAAGTATTTAAAATAGATGCTTGCTTGGTCAATCATCAACCATTTTTTATGACTGCTGGATTAGGTTATGATGGTAAAGTTATACAACGATTTAATCAATTAAAAATTCGTGGTGTTGGTGCTTATGTAACAAGTGTTTTAACTACGGCTTTTACCTACGATTTACCAACTTACACTATTACTTTAGATGATGATAGCGTAATAGAAACTAAAGCATTTACTGTTTTAATGACATCAACAGGTCAGCTAGGTTATGATGTAGAATTTTCGCATGAAAGTATATTAAATGATGGAATATTTGAAATTTGTATAGTTAAAGATTTCAATAGAATGCGAGTACCTTCTATGATTCAAGAAGCATTTTTTGGAGATATTGCTTCGCTAGATATATTAGAAAGACATGCTTGCAAAAAAGCAAGTATAAAATGCAACACGATTGAAAATTTACAAATGGACGGCGATTATAAAGGTAGCACAAATTATATAGAAGTAAGCATTCAAAAAGAAGCACTTAAATTTATAGTAAGTAAAGATTTTAAGTTATGAGCAAAAACGACAAAAACTGGAAAGAAAGATTAGGCACCGTATATTCAACTAATCCAGATTTTAATTATGAATACGAAAACGATATTGAAGAAGAAACTTTAGAAAATAACAAGCAATTATTATATATCTATAAAGATAATAAACAGCGAAAAGGCAAGGTCGTAACTATTGTAGACAACTTTATTGGCACTACAGATGACTTAAATGACTTAGCAAAATTCTTAAAAACAAAATGTGGTGTTGGTGGTGCAGTAAAAGATGGACAAATTATTATTCAAGGCGATTTGAAAGACAAAATCAAAACCATTTTAGAACAAGCAGCTTATAAAACTAAACTGAAATAGATGAACTACAAAAAAGCCATCAAACAATTAGATCAAAAGTCTGAAGATTTACAAGATACCTATAAACAGCTTGAAAAAAAGTTTAAGAAACTAAAAAAATATGAAGCAGATGAAATGATGCACGCTGCTCACGATTATGCTTTTGAAAAAATAGATTGCTTAAAATGTGCTAATTGCTGCAAAACTATTCCACCATTAATTGAACCAGAAGATATTAAACGCTTAGCGAAACATCTTCAGATTACAGAAAAAGAATTTAAGCAAAAATACATTACTAAAGACGAAGATGGCGACTTAGTTTTGAATATCGTACCATGCATGTTTTTAAACAAAGATAATACATGTAGTATTTATAGTATCAGACCGAAAGCATGTGCAGAATATCCATTTACCAATTATACCAATTGCAAAAAAATATTTGATACTTATATTTTAAATGCAGGAACTTGCTTAGCAGTTTCCGATGTATTAGACCAATTATCTGATGATTTGTTGGAGTGATGCGACGCTATAAGTTTTTTCCACTAAAAAATGATATATTTAAACTAAATTAGAAGAAAAATTGATTGCTATGGAAACACTATTAGTAAAAATAAATGAAAATGGTAAAGCATCAATATTGATAGAAATGTTAAAATCTATGGATTTTGTTTCCTCTGTTGATTATTTTGATAATTTAATAAAGACACGCCGTTTATTTGATGAAGTTAACCAATTAGCAGCTGAAACAGAATTGTCAGAAATGACAATGGATGATATTATAGCAGAAATAAAAACGCACAGACTTGAAAAGCAATCTAATAGTAATTGATACCAATGTTTTTATTTCTTCGATAATTGGACAACTTGGATATCCAAGAAGAATTTTTGATGAATTAGTACTCACTAATGAAATACAAATTTGTTTATCAGAGACAGTACTATTAGAATATTATGAAGTTGCAAATAGAGAACGATTTAAAAAATATAAAGATTTCAACAAAAAAGCAAATGAACTAATTGAAGCAATAAAACTAAAAGCCATCTGGTTCTCACCAAAAGAAGAAATTGATATTCTACCAGATAAAGACGATAACAAGTTTATTGAATTAGCAGTAGAAGCAAATGCTAATTATATAGTTACAGGCAATACAAATGACTTTATCATTACAGAATTTAGAGGTATAAAAATATATACACCAAAACAGTTTTATGAAGAGTGGATTAAAAATGAAATTGATTAAAACCAAAACACAATGAAAAAAGCAAGCAATATTATAATAGTAATCGGAGTAATGGCATTGTTTTTCTTTGCTTTAATATTTTTTGCTAAAAACAATCAGAAAAATAAGGAAAAGAAGATAATAGAGAATAGTGCTACAACTTACGCTACTATTTTATATTGTGGTTTTAAAAATGATAATGGCAATTTTGTTTCTATAGAATATTTTATTGATGATAAAAAATATTTAAACCGAACAAGTGCTCCAAGCAAGCAATATCAAGAAAATGAACAAATTGAAATTGTATATAATAAAGAAGCACCTGAAAAATTTATCGCTCACTTCTATAATATGAAGATTAATGATACTATTAAAGTAGACTCATCAGAAGCAACAATAACCAATATAGTTGCTACAAAATCAAATACTACAAGTTTAATTGATTATGAATATTTTATCGACAATATAAAATATACTAGAACAAACGAAGTATTAATTACTGATACTATAAATTACAGTATTGGGCAAAAAATAGTAGTGTCGTATAATGTAAATAATCCTAAGAGTTCGATTGTAGTGCAATAGTTTAAGTTGATTTATAGTATATCTTTCTTATAAAATATTTTTAATTTAAAATATTTACTTATCTTGCTATCATAATGATTAATAATATATTGAAAAATATTAAAATAAACCACTATGGACTAAAAGTCCATAGTTTTGTTACGGACTGAAAGTCCTATTTCGGACAGTACTTCTCTATTCAATTATAAAATTATCATTTGAGTTCGTATTTGGATTCCTATGATGTTCTAAATATTCATTTACCATTTCATCTGTTATATTACCTGTACTCCAGCAACCATAACCTATTGCCCAAAAATGACGACCCCAATATCTCTTCTTTAACTCTGGAAACTCTATCTGTAATTTTCGTGAACTGCGTCCTTTCAATAATTTTACCATGCTACTTATTGATTGTGATGGACGATATTCTATATGCATATGAATATGATCTTTGGATACTACTCCTTTCAATATTACAATATCTTCTGCTTCACATATTTGCATCAAAAGACTTCTACACCTTACTTTTATATCTCCTTCCAATACTGCATATCTATATTTTGTAGCCCAAACAATATGTACTGTAAGCCGTGATATGCTATGACCATTGACCCTTTGGTATTCCATACTACAAAAGTAAACATTTTTAGAAGCTAAAGCGAAATGCACTAAAGTGCATAGTTTTAACTATTTTTGAGACCAATAAAAAACAACCAATTGGAAAAACAATAGGACTAAAAATCATAATCGCAAAAGATTTAAATATATAGTTTCTAATCATAACTTTAATTATCTCAAATCAATATTCAATAGTTTTAGTAAAGGTATAGAATTGACCGATGAAGAAGTAAAAGAATCATATTATAAGTTTTCAAACAGAATACAAACCAATACTATTTCTGCTGCCGAACTAGAATTTGTAATTGTAGCAACAATTGTAGTACATAAACCACAACTTACAGAAGAACTGTTATATCAACCATTACTAATGCTTGTTTGGTCATTTGGCAATGAAATTGACTGTGAAACTGTAATTAAATTTGTAGATGGCTATATTCTACATGAAAAAGCAAAACCATATGGAGGAATACCAGATGTCGATGCTGTAAATTGGTTAAATCAATACTTTAAAAATAATAAAGTTATTATTCAGAGAAAATTAATAGAGGTAATTAAAAAGAATAATGAAGAATTATTAAAAACATAAAAAATCTCACTTCACTCAAAGGTACTCAAAGAAAGATTTTTTCTAGTAATTCCAAAAAAACTCAAAATTCTACCAAAAATTTCCCGTTCACTCATTATTTCGTCCGTTCACTCATTTAATTTTTAGTTTTCAATACTATATACTATCCTTGTACTAACAAAACACATAAAACTATGAAAATTTAATTTTCTCAATCATCAACCTTTTTTCAATACCAAACTAACACTAGTTTGGTATTTTTTTTCCACAACAACAAAATTTAATGTATTTCATTTTTGCTTCCTCTTTTTTTTCACCAACTTCATAACATCATTTTTTCAATTTATTTTTATGTGCGATTTTGTCCATCTACATTCTCATACTCAATTTTCATTACTCGATGGAGCTGCCGACATCAATAAAATGATTGCTAAAGCAAAAAATGATGGCATGGTGGCTGCTGCAATTACAGACCATGGCAATATGTTTGGTGCTTTCAACTTCTTTTCCGCTTGTAAAAAACACAATATCAAACCTATTTTAGGTTGTGAAGTCTATGTTGTAGAAGACCGTTTCAACAAAAAATTTACTAGAGAAAATAAAGACAAAAGATACCATCAACTCTTACTAGCAAAAAATGCAAAAGGATATCAAAACCTAATGAAAATTGTGTCTACTGGTTTTATCGACGGATTGTATCAAGATTTCCCTAGAGTAGACAAAAGCATCATTAAACAATATGCAGAAGGAATTATTGCGACCACTTGTTGCGTAGGTGCAGAAGTACCACAAACCATTATGCACAAAGGCGAAGCAGAAGCTGAAAAAGTATTTCTAGAGTGGCTCGATATTTTTGGTGAAGATTATTACATTGAGTTACAACGACACCATATTGAAAATTTAGATAATACAGGTTGGAGTCAAGAAGCCATTAACCAAGTACTATTAAAGTTTGCTCAAAAACACAGCGTAAAAGTTATTGCAACCAACGATTCACACTATGTAGATCAACAAGATTCAGAAGCTCACGATATTTTATTGTGTATGCAAACAGGAAAAGACATTACTGACGAAAATCGCTTTAAATTTCCTAACGACAATTTCTTCTTCAAAACACAAAACCAAATGAAAGAATTGTTTAAAGATGTTCCTTTTGCTATTGAAAACACCTTAGACATTGTTGAAAAAGTACAAAGCTTAGACTTAAAACGAGAGATTTTACTACCAGCTTTTAAAGTTCCAGAAAATTTTAATAACGACCAAAACGAATATTTAAAATATTTAACTTTTGAAGGTGCTAGAAAAAGATGGGGCGAAATCTTACCATTAGATATTATAGAACGCTTAGATTTTGAACTACAAACGATTAAAGGAATGGGCTTTCCTGGATATTTTCTTATCGTACAAGATTTTATTAATGCAGGAAAAAAATTAGGCGTTTTCATTGGTCCAGGAAGAGGTTCTGCTGCTGGTTCTGCGGTTGCTTATGCTATTGGCATTACTAATGTCGACCCAATAAAATATAATTTACTATTCGAAAGATTTTTAAATCCAGACAGAATTTCTATGCCAGATATGGATATAGATTTTGATGATGCGGGACGACAAAAAGTAATCGATTATGTAATTGATAAATATGGGAAAAATCAAGTAGCACAAATTGTTACATATAGTACTATGGCTGCTCGTTCTTCTATTAGAGATGTTGGTCGAGTACTTAAAGTACCATTAAGCGAAACCGACAAATTAGCCAAACTTGTTCCAGATGGTGTTAAAGTGAGTTTAGAAACTGCTTTTAAAGAAGTTGCAGAGTTAAAAACCATCAAAGAAAATAATGAAGATTTAAGAGGACGAATGCTACGCATGGCAGAGCAGTTAGAAGGTACTGTTAGAAATAAAGGTATTCATGCTGCTGGTGTTATTATTGCTCCAGATGATATTACCAATTTCGTACCAGTTTGTACTGCAAAAGACAGTGATTTATTGGTTACACAGTTCGATGGAAGTGTAGTAGAAAATGCAGGCATGCTTAAAATGGATTTCTTAGGTTTAAGAACGCTTACTATTTTAAAAGATGCTTTAGCCAATATCAAAAAATACCATAAGATTGAAATTGATTTAGATACACTACCATTAGATGACGAAAAGACCTATCAATTATTTCAGAATGGAGAAACAATTGGCATTTTTCAGTTTGAGAGTGCTGGTATGCAAAAACATCTCAAAGACTTAAAACCAGATAGCTTTGAAGATTTAATTGCTATGAATGCCTTGTATCGTCCTGGACCAATGGAGTACATTCCCAACTTTATTAAAAGAAAACATGGTAAAGAAGAAATTGCTTACGATTTACCAGATATGGAAGAATTTCTACAAGACACTTATGGTATTACAGTTTATCAAGAGCAAGTAATGTTATTGTCGCAAAAATTGGCTGGTTTTACAAAAGGTAAAGCCGATGAGTTGCGAAAAGCCATGGGTAAAAAAATCAAGGAAAAACTAGATGAACTAAAACCACTTTTCTTAGAAGGTTGTAGTAAAAATAATCATCCACAAAAAGTTGCAGAAAAAGTTTGGAAAGACTGGGAAGCTTTTGCTTCTTATGCATTTAATAAATCGCATTCTACTTGTTATGCTTTAGTAGCTTATCAAACGGCTTATTTAAAAGCACATTATCCAGCGTCGTACATGGCTGCAGTATTATCACACAATATGAGCGATATAAAACAAGTGTATTTGTTTATGAACGAATGTAAGCGAATGGGTATTAACACACTTGGACCAGACATCAACGAAAGTGATGTTAACTTTGCAGTAAACAAAGAAGGCGATGTGCGTTTTGCGTTGTCTGCTATAAAAGGTGTTGGCGAAGCAGCAGTAGAAGAAATTGTAAAAGAACGAGATGAAAATGGTGCTTTCGTAGATATTTTTGATTTTACTAAGCGAGTAAACCTACGAGCTGTTAATAAAAAAAGTATGGAAATGATGGCACAAGCTGGTGCTTTCGATAGTTTTGGCAATGCACACCGAGCTCAATATTTTCATACTTATAGTGATGGTATTGGATTTATTGAAAAAGCAATAAAATTTGGCAACAGTTACAAAGACTCTAAAGAGCAAAATGCTTTTTCTTTATTTGGCGAAGACATCGACCAATACATTCCACCACCAGAAATTCCACACGAATCACCATGGTCTAATTTTGAGAAACTGCAAAACGAAAAAGAAGTAATAGGCATTTATTTATCAGGTCATCCATTAGATGATTATCAAGTAGAATTAAAATCGTGTACTAATGCCACTATTCAAAAAATAAACGAATTAAATTCAAAAGAATTTGTAGACAGAGAATTTAGATTTGCAGCTTTAGTTACTTCGGTTGCTATACGAAAAGATAAGAAAGACCGACCTTGGGCAAGTGTTAAATTAGAAGATTTTGACAGTAGCATAGAAATTAGATTATTTGGCGATGACTATACTAAGTACTTAGCTTTCTTAGAAAATGGTTATCAGTTATTAATCAATGCTGCTTATCAATTGCGATTCAAAGACCAAGAAAATCCAGACTTAGTAATAAGAAATATTATGTTTATGCATGATGTAATGGAAAAGAAAGGCAAAGCATTATCTATACTAATACATTATAAAAATATAATTCCAAATTTAATAGAGAATCTAAAAGACATTTTCACAGAACATCAAGGTAAAAAACCAGTGAGTATTTATATTGCTAATAATAGTGGCGATAATTTAATATTAAAAAGTAAAAAGTATACCGTTAGCTTTAAAAAAGAACTCTTTGATGAATTACAAACCATCAACGACATTTACTACAAAGTAGAATTTATGCAGTGATTTTTTGTAGCCAATCAATTATTTCCATTGGCTATATTTCACTTCAACATAAATACAAAAAAGATTATCTTTGAAAATTAAATGAAACACAGCATACTTATATTATTTCTTTTTAAGTTGATGACTACTTCTGCTCAAACAATTGTTGACACAATTGACTATCAACCGAATTATGAATTTATTGCTCCTATAAAAATTTTAGACGACAGAAGTGCTGATTTATATTATAAAGAAGCCAATAATTATTTCTTAAATAATGATATCATTCCTGCATTAGCATTGATTGACAAAGCAGTAAAAATGGACAATGAAAATGCAGATTACTGGATGTTAAATGCATGGATAAATCTTAGAGCTTTAAATAAAAAAGAAGCTGTTTTTGCAGCACAGAAAGCCGCTATTTTAGCACCAAACAATTGGAAAGCACTATATTGTTTAGCTTACTGTAAGCAAAATAACAACGATTTTGTAGGTGCTGTTTTAGATTATTCTAAAGTAATTGCACTACAACCTAATAATTATTTAGCAGTTATAGGAAGAGCCGAAGCTAAAACTGCCTTAAAAAATTACGAAAGTGCCATACAAGATTATGCTTTAGCAATTGCTATTCAACCATTTGAAGTAAAAGCATACATTAGTAGAGGAATTTTATATTATAAAATAAATTATATGCAAGATGCCATTAATGATTTGTCGGCAGCTATTGTAAAAACACAAGACAGTGATTTAGCATATTTTTATAGAGGATTGGCTTACTTAAAACTCAATCAAGCTGGAGACGCTTGTACAGACTTTTTAAAAGCCAACGATTTAGGCAACAAAGAAGCCGAAGATTACATTAAGAAAAATTGTATTAGGTAAGAATAGTCATTCGTTACTAGTCATTAAGTCAACAGTAATTTCTATAATTAACATCTCTTAAAGAGTTTTACTAACAACTAACAAGTAATTACATCTTGGTATTTTTGCCATTAGTATATTATCTAATTAATAAGTAGTTGTTTATATGCTTCTTACAAATCTATATTGGAGCATAATTACAATTTATGCAACAGAGAAATTATAAAAGAGTGGACAAAAATATAGATGGTTCTTTTTCATACAATACTGTTAATATTGAATCGTTTGATATATTTGAAGATAACTTAGAAATTATTGTTACTAAAATTGCTTATTTACCAGAAATGGGACAGATTTTAGATACGCTAGGTTATGTTGCAGATACTGCCTACTTCTTTTATCAATGTAAAGATATTATCGCTGTTCCTGAGAAACACATCAACGAAAAAGGACAAGGCAACTTTTGTTTCCAAGCATATTTTCATAATTTTCCTAACTCTGTAATGTCTATAAATAAAGATGCATTAGTAGTTATTGTTTTACATCCACAACAAAAAAATGAACATGGCAAACTAGAATATAATGTAGTTGGATATATACATGTAAACTTAATAGATGTATTTTTAGACCATCAACGCTATGATGCATACTACTACAATATGTTGCGTGTAAGTGAGCGAATTGAAAATAATAAAAAAATATATAGACGAAAAAAGATATTTACTTTGATGTTTAGTATTATGCATAGTATTGTTGGTGTTGAAGAAAATATTGCTTTTACTTATGGTGCTATGGGAAAAGAAAATCAAGCAATAAATGAAGCACTAGAATTAAATACTAAACTCTACGAAAAACATTACGAAAAATGGGCTTTTTCAAATAATACACATATCAATAAATTTTTTGGAAGTAAAAAAGCATTTAAACAATGTATTGATATTTCTAATGACATAGAAAAACTAAAAGCATTTTACCAAAAACTCAAAGCACAAAAAGAACATTATGTCTTTTATCATATTAAATCAGAAGCAGATTTCTTAGATACTTTAAATCAGTTATTCACTTACTCAAAATCATCTAAAGTATATATGATTCCTGATAATGATGGTAACATAGATGCTGCTTGTTTAGCAATAAATTGGGGCGATTTCTTTGCATTGCAGTTAGAAAATCCACAAGGTTTATTTAAAGCATTAGCTAACTTAAAACTAACCGATAATATTCTTTATCCAATTATGGTTGTTGGTAATGCTACAACAGCAAAAACATTATTAAAAGGCATAGCATCTCATTATAATAAAAATTATAATTGCAAAGTAACTACATTAAATACTTACAAAGGTGACCCATATTATAAAACCAAGAAAAGTATTTTAAGTGATGAATATTTATTTTTGATTATTTGCAATGATGTAGCAAAATTAAATGCCATGAAAGAACGCTCTAAAGACAACGATGGCAATGTAAAATTATTTATAGATGTACCATTATTGTAGTAAAAAACTCAATTAGACCTAAACACTGTTTTCAGTTTTGAAGAATTAAACATTTGGCTTGGCGAAATAACTTTTTCATTCATAGGTATATTATTACCAAATCGTTCTTTCATTTTTTGTTGAACTACTTTGTTATTTAAGTCAAAATCTGAGACCGTTGCAAAAGGTGAAATTTTTGTTTTTTATTTATTATATTCATTAGTTTATATTTATTATATTTTAATTTGTTTGTTTTATTGGCTTATTTTGTTATTTTTTATCTTTTTTGATTGATTTTTGTTTGTTTAGTACTCTTTTTTTTTACTTTTCTTCGCTTTTTTATGCTTTGGACATAAGTATCCCTGGACTTCTGTATAAATTATATGCTATGGCTTCCATTATGTTTTGTGTGTGCATCTTGGCTATGCCTCTGTATCTTGCTATACCGCCGTTAAACCATCTTTTTATACTGCCAAAAGTGCGTTCTATTTTATATCTGGTTTTGCTTATTAGTTTGTTATAATCTGTTTGGGCTTGTGTTAATGCTTTATTTTTAGTTGCTTTTTTTAATATGTTATTTTTTAATCCTAATGTCTTTAACAATTCATTATTCTTCTCTGATTGATAACCTTTGTCTGCTTTTACTGCTATGTCTTTTGGTAAGTCTGCTGTTTTTAATACCGTTTCTAGATTACTAATTTCATTTACACTTGCTTTGGTGGTTAATACGCCTAATACTAATCCTTCGTTGTCTGTTACATAGTGTTTCTTATAGCCATATTTTAGTTGTTTGCCTCTCTTTATCCATGCTGCTTCTATGTCTACACTTGTACTGTATTTTTTTTCTACCGTCTTTGTTGGTACTTCTTGTGATTGCTCTTGTTGTTGTTGTTGTGCTTCAAGCTCATAATTACTTTTTCCTTTGGGTTTTAATGGTGTTTCTACTATACTGGCATCTACTATAGCTCCTGTCTTTACTAGTATTTGATGTTGTTCTAATTGTTTGTTTATGCTTTTTAATAATTCATCATATGCTCCTGCTCCTGTCATTGCTGTTCTAAATCTGCTTATGGTACTATGGTCTGGTGAGGTTTGGTCTATGGTTAATTCTAAGAAAGAACTAAAGGAGAGGCTGTCATTTATTCTGTCTTCTACTTCGTAATCACTTAGTCCGTACCATGTTTGTAGTAAACAGATTTTGAATAATAACAATCCATCATAACTTGGCTTGCCTGTTGCACTTGTGCCTTTGGTGTAATACTTATCTATTACTGTACTAATTTGTTGCCAATCTATTAACTGGTTAATTTGTGTAAAGAAAACTTGTTTAACTTTCTTTACGCGTGTATCGCATATACTGTCTGCTAATGTGAGTGGCTTATTTATTTTCATAACTCTAATATACTAAATTATAGTATAACTACTAGCATTATTCTATATTATTTTTTATCACTGCCTTGCAACGGTCTTAATCTGATAAATGTTCTAATTGTCCAATCTCAATATTAGCACCTTCTTTATATATTTTCCAAACTAATTCAGAGCAATATATTTTATCATCAGACCATTCAAAGTATAAATCATAGTTTTTGCCTTTGTACTGCTCTCCTAATTGTTTCATTTTATTTAATGTTGATGCTGTTAAAATTTTGTCTGCATTTTTTAATCGTTTTATTACAAAGTTTCCATTTTCGCCACGAGCAATCCAATCTTTTAACAAAGTTAATTGAACAGGTTGTATCGCTTCATAAACGAATAGTTGTCCATTTATTTTATAAATAATTCCCATGTGGCTGTACTTAGATTTTGTAGCCAATTGAATGGCTTTGCTTTGGCTAGATTTTGATGTTTGAAAGATAATATCACCGTTTTGTACTTTATCACTTAATAAATACGCCATTAATTGTGGCGTATCTTTTTTTATATTTTTTGCTTGATACTTGCTGTAAATATTATAAGTAACATAAATAAGCATAAGCAGAGATAATATTATTAATAGTCGTTTTAACATAAGCAGTTCATTAAATATACTGCTATTTATATATTAATCTGTAATAATTTATATAAGAAGTGTTAATGAGTTTGTTTGTTTCTTATAATAGATGCTGAAACAAGTTCAGCAAGTGTTGGAGATGTTTTGGTTTGTTTTCTATTGTAGATGCTGAAACGAGTTTAGCAACAATTGAGATATTTTGCTTCGTAAACTTCACTCAGTATGATGAAATAAAAAAGTCTAAAATTCTTGGGTCTATTAATCTAATAATCTCACAAAAAAATCTTGCTACAAAAAACTATCCGTTTCCTAGTGCTTTGGCTAAGTCTTCTAGTTGACTCATCCATAATTCTTTGGCGTCTTCAATATCACCTTTTTCTGCAAAATCGGTTACTGTAAGAATCGTTTCTTTTGTTATGTCTGTTACTCTAATGCTAAATTCAAAATATACTCTCGGATCATCTTCATCTTCCCATTGCATTTTTACAAATTCATCATCATCGTAGTTTAAAATTTGAGCTCTTTGCTCCTCTCCGTTCCACTCAAAAGTAAATATTTCTCCGTTTGGATCTAAGTCTACATAATCTGCAAACCACTGTACTAAACCAGATGGTGTTGTTAAAAAACTATATAGAATTTTAGGTGATGACCTAAATGTTCGTTCTACTGTAAATGGTATTCTTTTTGACATATCAAGTGAAGCACAATAATAAACAAAAAATACTTCTATCCAAATTTATTTTACATTTTTTTATTTTATAAAAATTCTGATACCAAAAAAAAGCTTCCAATAATTAAAATTAAATCATTTTTACTAGCATTTTTTAAGGCGTCTTGCAAAGCAGCTTGGCAATTTTCGTAGTAATTAATTGTATTAAAATCTGTTTTCATTTTTTCATACAAGAGTGTTGCTGACAACTTTCTTTCGGTATTAGGTTCGGTAATATAGTAGTTGGCATTTTTTGGTAATCGTAATAGAATCTTACTAATATCTTTATCTTTTACAACACCATAAATAATGTGCAATTTATTATAATTTTCATAATTTAATTGTTGGACAGCTTTTGCAATACCATCTTCGTTATGAGCTACATCTATTATTATAGTAGGATTTTGTTGCAGTGTTTGCCATCTTCCATAAAATTGAGTACTACTAATGATATTGGCAATGCCATTTTCTACCGCAGTTTCATTAATAATATTTTTATAATATTTATTATATATATTTATTAAAGCGATGATTGTTTTTAAATTTTCAATTTGATAAATTGCTCTTAAATCGCTTTGATAAGCAACATTAGCATCATTAATATTAAAATTTATATTTAAATATTCATCATTTAATTGAAAACTATTGATAGTACAGACATCATCACTAAAATAAATTGGTGCATGTTCTTTTTTTGCTTTTTTTATAAATTCAAAGCTACTAATTTCGTCTTTTCGTCCAATAACAACAGGAATATTTGGTTTAATAATTCCAGCTTTTTCTCTAGCAATAGCATCAATGGTATCGCCAAGCATATCTTGATGTTCTAATGTAATATTAGTAATAACAGACAGTTGTGGTAGAATAATATTGGTAGAATCTAATCGTCCACCTAAACCAGTTTCAATAATAGCAATGTCTACTTGTTCTTGAGCAAAACAATCGAATGCCATAGCTACTGTAATCTCAAAATAAGAAGGTTGAATTTCACTAAGCAATGGTTTTATCTTTGCTACAAAATCTATCACAAAATCTTCAGAACAATAGTTGCCATTTATTTTAATGCGTTCTCTAAAATCTTTAAGATGTGGCGAAGTATACAAACCTACTTTTTGTCCGTTTGCTTGAAAAATACTAGCCAAGCCATGAGCAACCGAACCTTTTCCATTAGTTCCAGCAATATGTATACTTTTAAATTGCTCTTGTGGTTCATTTAAAAAATTGCACAATGCTACAATATTGCTTAAATCTTTTTTGAAAGCCGATTTGCCTTGCTTTGAAAACATTGGCAATTGTTCATATAAAAAACTAATGCATTCGTTATAAGTCATACTTAATTTTTTGCTTTCGGAAAGATAGAAATTTTTAATTTTGCAAACGATGCGAGTTTTTTACGGATTAGATGATTTACCACAATTTAAAAATGCAGTGCTAACTATTGGCACTTATGATGGTGTGCATTTTGGTCATCAGCAAATAATAAAGCGAATTAATGAAATTGCTCATGACATTGATGGTGAAAGTATTTTGTTGACTTTTGATCCACATCCAAGATTGGTTTTAAATCCGAATGACAATAAACTCAAACTTATTTCTACTATTGATGAAAAAATTGAACTGCTAGAACAATTTGGTTTAGATAATTTAGTGATTATTCCATTCTCAAATGAATTAGCCAATACAGATGCTGTAGATTACATTAAACATATACTAATAGAAAAATTTCATCCAAAATACATTTGTGTTGGTTACGATCATCATTTTGGAAAAGACAGAAAAGGCAATATTAAAACGCTAGCACAATTTGCACCTACTTATCATTATACAGTTGAAGAACTTTGGGCACAAACCGTAGATGAAATTAAAGTGAGTTCTACCAAAGTAAGAGATGCTTTGCTACAAGGTGATATTGCTACTGCAAATGAGTGGTTGTCTCATCCATTTACTATAAAAGGCAAAGTCATTCATGGTGATAAAATTGGTAGAATTCTTGGATTTCCTACTGCTAATATAGAAGTAAGCAATCCACATAAATTAATTCCAGCTTCTGGTGTTTACGCTGTTTGGGTTGATATTGATGACCAACGCTACAAAGGTGCTTTAAGTATTGGTTACCGACCAACTGTTTTTGATAATAGCGAATTGACTATAGAAGTCTTTATTATAGATTTTGATGCCAACTTATATGATAAAAATTTAAGTTTTGAATTTGTGACATACTTGCGTCCGCAAATAAAATTTGAAAATTGGGATTTACTACAAACAGCCATTGAAAACGATGTACGCATTATTAATGGTTTGTTGATAGAATAGTTTTTGATTACTAAGACAACTTTGTGATACATTTCTTTACTACACTTAAGAATTCCTATAAAATATTTGTAATTTAAAAATAATTGCTTAACTTGTTATAGTAAAAACTATGTTACTACAGAAAGATATTATAGTAAGTTGATGTGGTGATATATAGTAGTTAGGTACAATACGAAGAAAGACCGCACAGAAAAATAACCGATGGAAAATATGAAGTTTTTAACTCAAAGAAAAAATAAAGTTGTAATTTTGGACATCATTAGTCTAAAATAATTTTGTCCAAATGAGTAATTTAAGCAAAATATTAAAATTGGCACGAGAAGAGAAAAAACTCATCTTACGAAAAGTTGCTTCAGAACTTGACATCGACCAATCTTTGATTAGCAAATTTGAAAAAGGAGAACGTAAACCGACAAAGGAGCAACTTATTAAACTCTCTGACTTTTACAATTTACCTAAGCAAGATTTATTAATTGAATGGTATTCAGATAAAATAATCTATGAACTGAAAGACATTGATTACGCTAATGATATATTAATCGTTGCAGAAGAAAAAATTAAATATCAAAAAGCAAATCAAAATGCAGTATAATTTTATAGACTTATTCGCAGGAATTGGCGGTTTCAGAAAGGGTTTTGAAGATGCAGGATTTAAATGTATTTTCACATCTGAAATAAATAAACCTTGTCAAGAAGTTTACGAAGCAAACTTTGGAGACAAACCTTTTGGCGACATAACTAAAATTAACCCAACAGAAATTCCAGATTTTGACATTTTATTGGGTGGTTTTCCTTGTCAACCTTTCAGCATTTCGGGAAAAAAAATGGGTTTTGAAGATACAAGAGGTACTTTATTTTTTGACATTTGCCAAATAATTGACAAAAAACAGCCAAGTGTTGTTGTTTTAGAAAATGTAAAACATTTAATTCATCACGACAAAGGAAGAACTTTTACTGTAATCTTAAAATCCTTAATGGATTTAGGGTACAATGTAACACACAAAATTTTGAACGCAAAAGATTTTGGACTACCTCAAAATAGAGAACGAATTTTTATAATTGCAACAAGAAAACACTACTTCGATTTTGAAAAACTCAAAAAGAAAAAGAAAGTTATTTTAAGAGATTTTTTAGACAAAGAAGGCAATTTTGAATTTATTGAGAAATCAGAATATACATTAATTGAATCACCCAAAAAACAAGAAAGTGGTTTGTTATTTGTAGGATATAGAAACAAAAACACTTGGAAAAATGGTATTAGGAAAAATACTGAACATCTTTCAAGAGTTCACAGACAACCTAATAGAATTTATTCAATTGACGGAACTCATCCAACAATTCCATCACAGGAAACAGCAGGTAGATTTTTTATTTACATTCCAGAATTAGATGCAGTTAGAAAACTAACAATAAATGAATGTTATAAAATAATGGGCTTTCATCCCAATTTTATAAAACATTCAAATGTTGGAGAACAATATAAACAAATTGGAAATTCTGTTGCTATTCCAGTAATCAGAGCCATTGCCGAAAGTATAAACGAACAAAAATTATTAATTGATGAACCACAAAGACAAGTTGTTGGAGATTTACAAACTCTCTTATTCGCTTAAAAACATAAAAGATGTAAACAAAGAAACAATAGGTTTTATTAAATCAATTGGAGAAAAGATTAATACTCAAAAAGGAGTTTTCACTGTTTTAGTAACATTACTTACTCATAAAATTATAGACCCAAAACAAGATATTAGGAAACACCAAACGAGTATGAAAGATGGTTTTTCGGGTCGGTCAATTGACTTTGTACATATCACACCAACATTAAAAGAACTTGGTTTGCCCTCAATGGCTGAAAGTGGTTGGCTAACTCGTTCTTTGGAACAGCCATATCCTTACAATTTAGATTATAATGGTAAAATTAGTAACAAAGTAGTCAAAGAAGCATTTTTAAATATTCTTGACTTTGTTGAGAAAAATCCAACATCTGCTACAAATGTACTTCGCCTTTTATTAGCCGAAGCAACAGCATCAAAAAATGACGCAATTGTAGCAATCTTGCCGTTAGAAAATCTTGAAAAGCTTACAATTGAAAATATAATAATAGCATTAGATGAACATTTTAGAACTAAATATGCAACTCACGGAGGAGCAAAACTTCCAGTTTTGGCATTTTTCGCAATCTATAAAAGTCTAATCAAAGAAATTGGAAGATACAAGGAATGTACTTTGGCTGAAATGGGTAGTCATACTGCATCAGACAGAACTTCAAAATCGGCAGGCGACATTGAAATTTTCAAAAAGAAAAAGTTGTTTGAAGCAATTGAAATAAAATTAGACAAAGCAATTGATGTAACAATGGTAAGAATTGCAATTGAAAAAATTGCTCGTTACAACCCAGAAAGATATTATATTTTATCATATATTGGCATCAAAGAAACCGATAAATTAGAAATCACAGACTTAATTGACAAATTAAAATTAGAACACGGTTGCCAAATTATTATAAATGGACTTTTGCCGACAATCAAATACTATCTGCGTTTAATTACTTCATTAGATGAGTTCATAAATAATTACAACAATCTAATTGAAAAAGATACAGAAATTAAGAAAATACACAAAGAAAAGTGGAATGATTTAATAGACAAACACCTTAAATAGAAAAACTGGTATTACAGCAGTAATTATTATATAAGTATATAAAATATATTATTTACATGTATTTATATTACAACTTTTCTATTTTATCTTATATATTTTCTCAAATTATGCATTAGGAAAAATAGGTTTTCATTTTGTTTGTTTTTAAGGTTGCGTAGCTACGCCACACTCTACTACTTTAAAGCTAGTGCTAAAAAGTTGAAGTACTACGCACTTACTATTTAGAACTAGAAGTATGAAATACTTCAATTTGAATTAAATAATATTAGTTTAATTTTGGTTTAATTTTACAATAAACGCAGGCATTTTTTGTAGCAGTTACCAAAAGCATAAGGGATAGAGCGGAAAGCCCACAGCGAAGTTGTAAACAAGCGAGGACTTATAGCGATAGCCCGACCGTAACGCAGTGTAGGTTATGCCAAAAGAATAGTCATTGAACCGTGATCATTAGGCAGTGGTTATTGGTTATTACTTTTGAATACTAAAGTTTTTATACATTTTTAATATTCTTAATGATACTGCTAGAATATCTCTACTTTGCATTAGTATAGTGGTTTGTAAAATGGCTTGCTTGGTGCTTAAACCTTCTATTTGTATGTGCTGTACTTGCTTGTCTAACTCTGAATTGATAAATGTTCTTATTTCGTTTCTTTGTTGTGTTACTTCTGCAATTTGCTCAAATTTATTTTGCTCTATGGTTTGAACCAACGCTTTAAAATATACTTGCATTTTTTTATTCAACTCGGTTATTATTTGAATAAACTTGGCGTCTGGTGTTTTGTGTAAGTCTTTTACATAGTACAAACATTCTTGCGTTAAATATTTGGTAGACTGTGTAATATCTTGCAATAAATCGGAACTGTGTAATAATAACTCGCCTGCACTTTTATCGTCGGTTTTAAGTTTTTTAATTTGCTTAATACTTTTGGTTCTAAACTTATTGCTATATAACATTAGACTTTCTATTAAATCGTCTGATTTTTGTAATGTCTTTTTGTCTTCTTTTGGTAGTGCTTTTAAGCATCCGTTATATGCTGTTACAATATCGTTTACTCCTTGTAACATTAGTTTTTTATTGGCAATGATAGTTGTTGAGTCTTTTTCGTCGTATAAGTTAAGTGTTTTTACCGACTGTACTTTCTTTTCTTCTTTAGAAAATCTCATATGCGACAATACCATATACATTATAGTAACACCCACTAAAATTAGTATTCCGACATTGCCTACTTTAAACATTACTAGCACAAATAAAGCTGCTATAGAAAATGCTATGACTGCTGTTAAAAACCATCCGCCAATAACACTTAGTACGCCAGCTACTCTATATACTGCACTTTCTCTTCCCCAAGCTCTATCTGCTAATGATGTTCCCATGGCTACAATAAATGAAACATATGTTGTAGAAAGTGGTAATTTTTTAGAAGTTGCCCAAGCAATAATAATACTTGCCATTACTAGATTGATAGATGCTCTGACTAAATCGAATGCTGCACCATCGTTTTGTTCTACTGCTTTTCTTAGTTTATTTTCTTCGAAGCTTTTGTTGTATTTCTCTGCAATGCTATTAGGTAATATTACTTCAAAAATTCCGCCAATAATAAATGCTGATTGTACTATACTTCTGGAAATAACATTTGATTTAAATAACTCTTCTCCTTCGTTCTGACTACCTAAGCTAATTTCGGTTTCTGTAACTTTTTTAGCTTTGGCACTAAACCAAATGGTTAATCCCATTACTACACCAGAAATTAACAGCATATACAATGGTACTACAACATCTTTTGAAGCTAAAAATGCCATTTTATATTCATGTGCTGATACTCCAGATGCTTTCCAATCTTGAAATGCTTGTAAACCTGCAATTGGTACGCCTATAAAGTTTACTAAATCGTTTCCTGCAAAAGCCATTGCTAATGAGAATGTTCCTAGTAATACTACTATTTTTAATGGATTGATTTTAGCAAACTGTAATAATAATTGTAGTACGACTGAAAATAGTACTGCCATTACAATTAATATCATATTGGTATTGTCTACAATCCAAGCCATGTTTTCTTTGCTGATAATGGTGGTTCCTTTTAGTCCTTTTATCAATAAAAAATAAACAATTGCTGTAATGCCTAGACCAGAAAATATAGCACCATATTTTTTTAGATTTTTTTCATAATCAAACGAAAAAATAAATCGTGTGACATATTGTACTGCTGTACCTGATACAAATGCAATTACTACAGACATTACTATACCTACAACAATTTTCTTAGCACTTTCCATATTGATGTACTGACTGACACTGTTTATTGGATCGTTGTTTTGAATGGTAATTAGTAGTGCTGCCATAAATGCTGCTCCTAGTAATTCGAATACTATAGATACTGTTGTTGATGTTGGCAATCCTAAGGAATTAAAAATATCTAATAGAATAACATTGGTAAGCATTACTCCTAGAAAGACAATTATAATGCTATGAAAAGTAAAAAATTCTGGATGAAAAATTCCTTTTCTAGCTACTTCCATAATTCCGCTAGAAAATACAGAGCCAACAATGACACCAGCAATAGCAATTATGAAAATAGTTTGAACTTTTGCTACCTTACTTCCTAAGGCAGAATTTAAAAAGTTTACAGCATCGTTACTTACTCCTGCTACTAATGCAGCTACGGCAAGTACTACCAATACTATAACGAGTATTAAGTATAATTCCATGTTACAAATTTAGGTACATAAATTCATATCAAATTTAAAATAAATGTGTAAATAAAGTGAAGAAATTAGCCATTTTATAGTCTTATTGGTTGTTGGTTATTATTACTACTGGTTGTGCATTTAGCGTCATTCTTGAGAATTTGGTAGTTTAACTGAGAAAATTTCTGCCATAGTATATTAAACAATAAACTTGCTAGTAAGTACTATTTTTGTATATTGAAATAAAAATTAAGTCTATGGAAGAACTAAAATATCCAATAGGAAAGTTTATAATGCCAGTAAGTGTTACTGAAAAACATATTCAAGAATGGATAAATGACATTGCTATTTTTCCTACACAACTAGCAAATACTTTAAATGATATTGACCAAAATTTATTAGCTGCTTCTTATCGAGTAAATGGATGGTCGATTAAACAGATTGTTCATCATTTAGCAGATAGTCATATGCACAGTTATATTAGAATGAAATTAGCAATAACTCAAAATACACCTACAATCAATCCGTATGATGAAAATGATTGGTCTGTTTTGACTGATGCGAATAACTATAATATTAATGCTTCTGTGTTAATTATAAAAGGATTACACGAAAGATGGACTACCTTTCTACAATCACTTTCTATGAATGACTTAGATAAATCTTTTTATCATCCAGAACATAAAAAAACATTTAGTATTAAAGAAAATATTGGCAGTTATGCATGGCATGGCAAACAACATCTAGCACATATTCAACTAGCTATTACTCAACCTGTTTACAATTAAGTTATAAACTTATTGAGTACATTTAGTTATATGTAAATAATTCTAAAACTTAAAAAGCAACACAAATATTTATTAAAAATTGTTCTATTAATTAAAGACAATAGTATTTGGTCCTATACCTACCGTATAGCTTGTTTTTAATTCGCCACTTTCTGTATAGACTTTTATTTTTCCATTTCCAGCAAATGAAGTCGCTACAGCTAACCATACATCGCCTGTATTTGGATGAACACTCATACCGTAAATACCTAATTCGTTTACCAACACACTAGCATTTAGTAAAGTCGCATTAGTAGACAACTGATACAAATCATTATCTAATTTATAATATAATTGACTTTTATTTTTACTAACTGCTAAATAAGCAACTGCACTAATGTCGTTGTCTTCTTCTATCAATGTAAATGAGTTAACAACACTTTTTGTAGTAGGATTTATCTTAACTAAAGTAGCTTTTGTTTGTCTGTTTGGTTCGTAAGTTATTGGATCGTATTGAATATATCCTTTGCACAAGACCCAAATATTTCCATTTCCATCTTCTGCAATTGCCGTTGGATTTGAGCCAACACTAAATCTGTCTACTTCAGTTTGTGTATTCAAATCAATAACAGAAATGGTAGAATCTGCTGCATATCCACCAGTATTAATTACCCAAAGTTGATTGTTTACTTTTAAGAACTGCTCTGGTCCTTTTCCTACTGCTATTGATTTTGTAATGGTTTTAGTTGTTAAATCTAAAATTTGAACATTGCCTACTGCATTTCCATTAGCAATATACACATATCTATTTCCATCATACCATGCATATCTTGGATAATCAAATCCTACATCAAAAATAGTTTCTAATTTAAAAGTAGCTGCATTTACTAACACTACTTTTTGCGAATTATTAACGATGATAAGTCCGTAGTTTCCACAAACAGTGTACGACTGAGCAACATCGCCTAAAGCCAAACCATTATTTGCTCTACTAAAAATATTGTCGATTACATTACCTTCTCTATCAATAAAACTAATAGATGCATTGCCTTGAAGAAATGCACCTTCGTTGACTACAATGGCTGTGCCTTCTGTTTTGTAACTATCAGAATAATTGGTGTTCTTTTCTTTTTGACAAGCTGAAAGTAATAGTACTATCAACAAAATTAAAACGCTACTTTTCTTCATTTTTATTTATTTTATAAGTTATAGATATATTTAAATTTCGTTTTGGTTGTGCATAATTTCTCACTGATTCGTAATCTTTATTAGTGATGTTATTCACATTGATTTGAAATGCTAATGCACTTTGTTTAAAATTATATTCGTACTGTAAATACAAGTTGTGTAAGGTATATTTTGGTAGTGCTAAAAAATCATCGTTAGAAGTTGTAGTAAATCTTTGGCTATTAAAAAGTACATTCCAGCCAATAGTAAAATTTTTAGTTTGATAGTTGATATCTGATTTTAATGTATGCATTGGTTTGTATGGAATATAGTTTTTATTGTACTCAGGCGATATTTCATTCTTTAATATTATAGATTGATTAAAATTATAATTTAACCAAATATTTATTTTTGATGCACTAAATTTATTTTGTAGCAACACAGAAAATTCATTTCCGTAGTAATGTGTTTGTTGAATATTCATAGGTGTCCAAATTGTAGTATTGTATGGCAACCAAATAATATTATTATTAATTCGATTGTAGTATATACTATTTTTTATTTGTAGCAACTGATGTGTCCATTCTTTTTGCAACTGTTGAAATAATTCTAAAGTAAAACCTCGTTCTGCTTTAAGGTTTTCATTTCCACCAACAGCCCAATATAAATCATTAAAATCTGGTGCATGATATTTGTCTGCATAAGAAATTCCAATCATATAATTTTTAGAGAAATAATTGATACTAACACTCCATAATGGCAAAATATATTTTCCTTTTTGAATTTCTTGTCTAACTGATGCTTGAATTTTTAATTTACTAAAATGATAATTCCATGCCAAGAACAAACTACTATTCATTCTTTTTCGTTTGGTTTCATAAGCATCAATATTAGTATGTAGATAGTTGAATTGAAATCCTACATCAAAGTTTGTTTGATTATTTAATTGATAATTAAACAATACATTATTATACCATCTGTTAGTTTTATAGTTGGCTTGTAAATTGAAAGAAGTATCTATTTTTAAATCTTTATCTTCATATAATTGATAATCGTATAAATGTGCGGTAATTAGTTGATATTTTAGTTGCGTATTGATATCTCCTTTAAACTGAATATAGTTTTTAACCGTAAAATCTTGCTGGTACTTTTGACTCGGTTTTATAACAGCCATGGTATTAGGAATCTGTTTATATTTATTTTGAATCCATGTTCCTAACAACATTGTATGTTTTTGATGAAATTTAATTTGCATATCCTGAACTAAACCATACTGTTGCAATTGATTATGTTTAACAGTGTCTGTTGGTTGATTGTAAGCATATCTATTAACATAAGGAAAGTTATTTTGTGCTTGCTCATAAAAAGCATTTATATTGTGTATATATTTTCGTTTAGCAATTATTTGACTAGCTTGTACTTTATAATGATTAAAACTTCCTAACGAAGCAATAATGGTAGTAGCAGTAATGGTATCCTTAAATTGATTATCTAGCAATAGAACACCACCAAAACTTCCTGCTGTAAAATTATTAGAACCTGCATTGGTTATTAATTGTACACTGTTGGAAGCTGTATTGCTAATCAAGGAAATATCCATTGATCCTAAACTCAACGAATTAATTGGAACGCCATTCCACAGTACAACAGTATGGTCATCGTTGGCACCACGAACAGAAATTGAAGCATTGCTCAATCCATAAAACTGAATATTGGCTGGTGTATAATTTTGTAATGCCGTTCCAATATTGGTAAGCGATTGTTGTTGTGCAATTGTCTTACTAAGCTCAAAGCTATTGTACGATGGAAAATAATTATACTTGCTTTCTGCTTGAATAATTACTTCATCAATAATAATTGGCATTGTATCACTATTGCTGCTCTGTGCAGATGCTATCTTCAATAAAAAGACAAATAATATAAAATTAATTACTCTATTCATAATATATGTTATCCCGACATATAAAAATTATTATGTAATTAGGCAGGTCTTCTGACTTACAATACTTTTGCACCTTCCCATTCTACATTCAATGAATAGAACAGTGGTTTGTAGCAAAAACTTTTTTATTGTTTACAGCAGCGGGAACTGTTGTCGACTTTCACGACATTCCCTATTAATCTTTTTCAAGAACCTAAGAACAGTGCGAAGATAAGGAAAATTTTGTTAGCAAATTAAAATCTAGTATGTATTATGTTTACTTATAAATAAGGTAAACTATTTCATCTCTAGTTATCTTCAAGACCAATCTGTTTTTATAAAATCTATTTTTGGCACAAGATTTGGATTAACCTATTCAAATTTATTGCTATGAGAAAAATTTTTACATTATTTACTTTATTACTTACTATGAGTGTAGTGAGTATGGCTCAGTCTGAGTTCTTTTTAAAAATAAATAAAGGTGGTGATTATATTGTTTATTTAGATAATGATTTTATCAAATCAAATAAAAATGAGTTTAGATTCTTTGATATTAACACTGGTTATCATCAATTGCGTATTGAAAAAAGAGGATACTATAACAGTACTCAAGTAGTTTATAAAAAGAATATTTATATAAAAAACAATACTAGAGTTGTTGGCGTACTTAATAACAATAATCAGCTGAATGTAATAAAAGAATTGCCTTTGCAAGTACAAGATTGGTATTTAGATGTAGTCTATAACAACAACAATATGCCAAGTCATGTATGTAATAATTATTGTCCAACACCTTGTCCGTATGCAATGAACAATCAACCACAACATGTTTGTAATAGCTACTGTCCTACTCCATGTCCTTATCACCAACAATATCCTAACTATCCAAATAATTATCCTAATCATCCTAACAATTATCCTAACCAACCACCATATGGCAATAATAACAACTATCCATTTTACAACATAATGCCAGATAATACCTTTAATCAGCTAGAGCAAACCTTAAAAAACACATCGTTTGATAGTGAGCGATATGATATTGGTAAAACTGCTTTAAAAAATGCAAATATTAATACCAATCAAGTCATCAAGCTAATTAATACTTTCTCGTTCGATAGCAAACGCGTAGAATTTGCCAAACTGTGTTACGATAAAACTGTTGATAAACAAAACTATTTTCAAGTAGTGAATGCTTTTTCATTCAACAGTTCTAAAAAAGAATTGACAGAATTTATTAACAGTAAGTAATCAGATACTAATCTTCCAGCTCTGCTAAATATTTTTCGGCATCTAAGGCAGCCATACAACCACTTCCTGCAGAAGTTACTGCTTGTCTGTAAATTTTATCTTGTACATCACCAGCAGCAAAAATTCCAGCTATATTAGTTTTGGTTGAACCTGCTATAGTTTGAATATAACCTGCTTCATCTGTTTCTAAGAAATCTCTTACAAAATCTGAGTTTGGTTTATGACCAATGGCTACAAAAAAACCATCTACTGCAATTTCGCTAACTTCATTTGTTTGATTGTTTCTAATACGAACACCAGTTACTTTGTCATCACCTAAAACTTCTTCGGTTTCTGTATTCCAATACATTTTAATATTAGGTGTTTTCAATACTCTTTCTTGCATAATTTTAGAGGCACGCATTTCATCTCGTCTAACAATCATGTGTACAGTTGGACATAATTTTGAAAGATACAATGCTTCTTCACATGCAGTATCTCCAGCACCAACAATAGCTACTACTTTATCTTTATAAAAAAATCCATCACATACTGCACAAGCAGAAACACCTCTACTATTTAACCTAGCTTCCGATTCTAAACCTAACCATTTTGCTTTTGCTCCAGTTGCAATAATTACTGTTTTAGCATGAATTTCTTTTTCTTCATCAATCCATAATTTATGTATTGGTGGATTAGAAAAATCGACTTTAGTTACTACACCAAATCTAACTGTGGTACCAACTCGTTCTGCTTGCTTTTGAAAATCTTGCATCATTAAAGGTCCAGTTACAGCATCAGGATATCCTGGATAATTTTCAACATCGGTAGTCGTCATTAACTGACCACCAGGTTCTAAACCAGTAAATAATACAGGTTTTAAATTCGCTCTTGCAGCATAAATTGCGGCAGTATAGCCAGCAGGACCAGCACCAATAATTACACAGTCTATTTTTTCTATCGTTGTATTTTCCATAATCGTTTGCTAAAATAATTACAAATTTTCATTTATTCCAATATGATTGTAAAGTACATCTACATTCATTCTGAATTTATGTCAGAATCTTCAATAGAAATACCTCTTTAACACAACTTATTCTGAAATCTACCTGTTCGGTATCATGTCTGCCGACAGATAAAGACAAGCAAGTTCAGAATAAATACCTAAGTCAGTTTTAATATTGCATGGTGAGTTGCCAACACTTGTTCTATAAGCGATTGTTTTCCATCATTATTAATAACAAAATCAGCGTATTTTAATTTTTCAGCTTCTGGCATTTGATTGGCAATTCTTGCTTTAATCATGTCTTCATTAATACCATCTCGTTGCATCACTCGTTGAATTCTAATATTTTCTGGTGCTGTTACTACAATAATTTTATCTAACATTCTGTATGATCCACTTTCTAGCATTATGGCAGCTTCGTATAATACATAAGCTTCTTTTTTATGTTGATTGAAAAAATCTACCGTAGCTTGAAAAACTGCTGGATGAATAATGGCATTGAGTTGCTGTAGTAAATATTTATCATTAAACACTTTTGATGCAACAAATGGTTTATTATAGATACCATCAATAAATGCTTCTTCGCCTAGCAATGCTATAATTTGTTCTTGTACATGTTGATTGTGATGCACTATATTTTTTGCTTCATCGTCTGCAAAAAAAATAGGAATCTGTAATGTTTTAAATATCTGACATACTGTTGTTTTACCACTACCAATTCCACCAGTAATTCCAATTTTTAGCATAGCTTGTTATTATTTATATTAATAAATATATTATTTAATCAAATAATGATTGTAATGTTTTTATTGCTATAAACATTTTCCCACTATCAGGTAATTTAATAAAATCATATTTTTCATAAAATAGCTCGGCTTCGTTATCTATAGGATCAACAACAACAGCAAAAGTTCCTATTTCTTTTGAAACAGTATAACTTCTTTTCAATGCATCAATTAATAGTATTTTTCCAATGCCTTTACCTTGATATTTTTTATCAATGGCTAACCTTCCAAGTAAAGTTGTTGGAATTGCTTTATATGATTTTGGAAGTTTTTTTTGAATTTGTTCTGAAAAATTACTTAAAGCTATGCTATTATTAGAAAGTGTATAATATCCTTGAATATTATTTGTTTTATTTTCAGCTAGTACAAAACAAACTGACAGCTTTCTTTTAATATCTTGTCCTGCTTGTGTTTTTAGATAATTATTTAGTAATTCTTTTCCACAATCAAATGCATTGCGATTGTGCTTTTTATCTAAAAGTTCTATCATTTTTATGAGTTTTTCTCAAAAGCATTATAATCTGCCAAAGCATTTTTTAATGATTTAGATGGCTTTTTGGGTTTTGTAATTGCATTATAAAAAACCATACTATCTTTTTCTGATGCTAATATTTGTTCTTTTTCTTGAACAATTGCCTTTGCTTTTTCTTGAACAGTTAGAATTACAAAATCTGTTAAACTTCTATAACCACCTAAATAAGCAGCTCTTTCAAAAAACTGTTTTTGTTCCTTAGAAAGTCTTGCATCAAACCGAGCTTGTTGTTTAATCACCGTACTCATAATTAAAAGTATTATTACAAATGTACACAAAAAATCCGTACATTATAATAATTTGTACGAAAAAAATCCGTACAAAATTTTAAACGATGCTAGCTATGCTATTATGCGTTACTATTCGCAACTTTCTTGCTCATTTCTAATGAAATAGCAGATTGTTCTATTTTTAGTCTTGTAGGACCATCTACTTGTATAGTAAATGTTTTGTCTTCTTCATTTATAGAAACAATTTTACCATGAATGCCTGCTATAGTAATAACTTTATCGCCAACTTTTAAATTTGCAATGAAATTGTCTTGTTCTTTAGCTTTTTTAGACTGTGGTCTTATCAAGAAAAAATAAAACACTACAAACATCAAACCAATCATTAAAAGATTTATCATGCCTGCATTTCCACCTTTTGCTGCTTGTAAGATAACTAAGTTTATCATCTGAAATAGATTTTAAAAGAATAAAAAAAGGCAAGTTACTTACATCGCACCGCTACAACCAACTACCCTTGCTGCCTTCCGACCCTGGGGGATTCATCAGGAGCTGGTCGTATAAGACTTGCCCAGCACAAAATTAATAAATTAATTCTGATTTATAAAGTGCTTGTATTAAATTTAGATTACAAGCTACGCTATTTTTATTAGGAAGTATTTTATCTTTACCAAATGACAGATTTAGATTTTAATGCAAACGAAGACAAAATGCGTTTGGCTGTTGATGAACTTAAACTAAAGCTCAATAAAGTTTATTTAGGTGGTGGCGAAAAAAGAATTGCTAAAGAACATAGTAAGCGTAAACTAACTGCTAGAGAACGAATTGCTTATTTAATTGATGCCAAAACTGATTTTTTAGAAATTGGTGCTTTGGTTGGCGATGATATGTATAAAGAACAAGGTGGATGTCCGAGTGGTGGTGTAGTGTGTGGCATTGGTTATATAAAAGGCAGACAGTGTATGATTGTTGCTAATGATGCTACGGTTAAAGCTGGTGCATGGTTTCCTATTGCAGGAAAAAAGAATTTAAGAGCTCAGGAAATTGCTATGGAAAATAGATTGCCCGTTATTTACTTAGTAGATAGTGCTGGTGTTTTCTTGCCAATGCAAGATGAAATTTTTCCAGATAAAGAAAACTTTGGTCGTATTTTTAGAAACAATGCCAAGATGTCGGCAATGGGAATTCCTCAAATTTCAGCCATTATGGGAAGTTGTGTAGCAGGTGGTGCGTACTTACCTATTATGAGTGATGAAAGTTTAATTGTTGATGGTACTGGTAGTATTTTCTTAGCAGGACCATATTTAGTAAAATCAGCCATTGGCGAAACTGTAGATGCTGAAACATTGGGTGGTGCTGAAAATCAGACAGCTTTAAGTGGTGTTTGCGATTATAAAATGAAAGATGATAAGGAGTGTTTAGACACTATTAAAAATTTAATAGACAAATACGGTCATTTTGATAAAGCTGGTTTTGATAGAGTAAAAGCTAAAAAACCAAAACTCAACGAAAAAGACATTTATGGCATTTACTCCTTTGCTACTGCCAAACCTTACGACACTCGAGAAATCATTAAACGCATGGTAGATAATTCTGAAATTGTAGAATATAAAGATAACTATGGACAAACCATTGTTTGTTGCTATGCGAGAATAGATGGTTGGAGTGTTGGTATTGTTGCCAATCAAAGAGCAGTGGTTAAAAGCAAAAAAGGAGAAATGCAGTTTGGTGGTGTTATTTATTCTGATAGTGCGGATAAAGCAGCACGATTCATTATGAATTGCAATCAAAAGAAAATTCCTTTAGTGTTTTTGCAAGATGTAACTGGATTTATGGTAGGTAGCAGAAGTGAAAACAATGGTATTATTAAAGATGGTGCTAAAATGGTAAGTGCTGTGTCTAATTCTACTGTTCCAAAATTTACAATTGTTGTAGGTAATAGTTATGGTGCTGGTAACTATGCTATGTGTGGTAAAGCATATGATCCAAGATTAATTGTTGCTTGGCCAAGTGCTAAAATGGCAGTAATGGGTGGAAGTCAAGCAGCCAATACATTACTACAAATTCAAGTAGCAAGTAAAGAAGCCAAAGGCGAACAAGTTTCAGAAGAAGAAAAAAATGCTTTACTGAAAAAAATTACGGAGAAATACGATAGTACTACTACACCATATTATGCTGCTGCAAGATTATGGGTCGATGCTGTGATTGATCCACTAGAAACCAGAAATTGGATTTCTAAAGGAATTGAAATGGCAAACAATGCTCCAGTTGAAAATTTTAATGTAGGAATCATTCAAACTTAAACAAATATGAAATTAAAATTATTATTTTTAATATTAAGTACAATATTAATATCCAATGCTTGTAAAAAAGAATCGCAAGCAGAAATTGATCAACAAAAAATTGAAGAATATATTAGTACCAATAATATAGATTCTGTACAAATTTCAAGTACTGGTTTATACTACAAAATTCTAAGAACAGGCAATAGTACTTATCCTACAATTAGCAATCAAGTTACAGTAAATTATAAAGGTTATTTTTTAGATGGAAAAGTGTTTGATAGTGGTGACAATAAAAGTTTTCCTCTAAGTAGAGTTATTGCAGGATGGCAAGAAGGTTTACAATATATTGGTGAAGGTGGCAAAATTCAATTGTTTGTTCCATCAGCGTTAGCTTATGGTAATCAAAGTATTGGTAGTATTCCTGCAAATAGTGTACTTATTTTTGAAGTAGATTTAATTGATGTATTATAAATACTAAAATAAAATATTGTTTTTACGATATAATATTTATTTTAAGCATAAGTTTCATTTGCCATTTCTTATTTTCGCCTTATGGTTTTAATCCAACAGATGATGGACTAGTATTTTCTTTAGGAAACAGAATACTGCATCATCAAATTCCACATCTAGATTTTACAAGCTTAAGACCTATTGGCTACTCATTCTTACATTTACCAATACTACTTTTAAAATCAGATCATACTATACTTATATCAAGATTTATTTTTTGGATTGAGATTATATTCATTGCATACTTTTCTGTTTTATTGATATATCAATACTTAAATCAAAATAAAGATTTTAATTTTTATTTATTTGTAATTATAGTATCTATTTTTAATGTACACTATTATCCAATTCTTATTTTTCATACTATAGATGGATTGTTTTTTGCTACCATTGGATTTTATTGTTTATCGAGCAATAAAAAATGGCTTTGGATTTTTGGTGCTTTATGCATAGGTTTTTCTGCTATTTGCAAACAAGGTTTTGTAGTACTTATCTTTTTATCGTGGATTGTATACTATAGAAAAACCAAACTCATTTTTCTAAACATATTGCCATTATTAAGTTATTTATTGTTCCTAATGTATCATCATGCATTACAAGATTTTGTAGTACAAATTTCTACACAACACGATTTACTACAATACGGAATTCTAAAATATATTTTATCTCCTTATTTATATTTTGGATTTGTACTGTATATCATCTTCTTCAAACTAAAAAACAATACTATAAATTATATACTTACAATATTTATTTTTGGAGTAGCAACACTCTTGTTAATTACCGAAAAATACCATAGTCAAGCTTTATTTTATTTATTCGGATTTATTGTTGGCGACATTATCTTCAACAAAAAGAATCGCATATTAAGTATTGTTTTTATATCTATATCTTGGACTGTCTCTATTTCTGTTGGTTACAATAGTATTGCATTATTTGGTGGAACTTTATTAGTGTATAGTTTAATCATTATCAACAATAAAATAAAAATACAATACTTATTTATACTTTTATTTGTAAGTATTACTGCATTTACTTATACAAGAAGTAATATCATTTATAGAGATTTACCTAAATCAAAACTACAGTATAAACTCAACGGAATTGTACAAGGTGCTAACGGAATTTATACCAATAAAAATACTTACGATGTACTTCAAGAACTCCATCAACTCAAAAAATCATATCACCATCTAATTGCACTACCAGATTTTACTGCTTGTCAAATCTTTCAATCGCACTTATCTCCTATTCGTACCGATTGGTCAAATAAAACAGAAATTCCTAATCAAACTATATTAAATAAAATAATTTTTTCTTTAAAAAATGCTACAACTCAATATACCTTTGCTATTGCAAAATATCAAACAGCACAATTATCAAAAGGTTTTTATACATACAATAAACAAGAATATTTAATATTAGATTATATTAAAAATCACTACAAAAAAATAAACGAAACTAAATACTTTATTCTCTATCAATAGTTATTTTTGTACACTATGAATTATCTAAATGTAGAAAATCTTACCAAATACTATGGCGAAAAGTTGCTTTTTAAAGATATTAGCTTTGACATCAATAAAGGACAAAAAATTGCACTGATTGCTAAAAATGGTACAGGAAAATCTTCTATCATCAAAATTATTCAAGGTTTAGAACCAGCAGAATCTGGAACTTATTTGTTTCATAAAGATATTCGTGTTGGATTTTTAACACAAGAACCAAATTATAATCCAAATCAAACAGTTTACGATACTATTTTGCAAAGCAAACATCCAAAAATGGAAACTTGCTTGCAGTACGAATTGGCTTTAAAAGGCAATGGAAATTTAGAAAATGCAATGAAAGCAATGGACGAAATTAATGCTTGGGATTACGAGCAACAAATTCAACAAATTTTGTCTAAGTTTTTAATTCATGATTTACAAGCAAAAATTAGTATGCTTTCTGGTGGTCAAATTAAACGATTAGCACTAGCAATTTTATTGTTGCAAGAGCCAGATTTTTTAATATTAGATGAGCCAACAAACCATTTAGATATTGATATGATTGAATGGTTAGAAAATTACCTAAATACAGAAAACAAAACGCTGTTAATGATTACACACGACAGATATTTTTTAGAAAATATTTGTACAGATATTTTAGAAATTGATAATGGAATATTATATAAACATAAAGGTAACTATTCTAAATATTTAGAAAATAAAGCTATTCGAGAAGAAAATCAACAAATAAACCAACGCAAAGCATTTCAGTTGTATAAAAAAGAACTCGATTGGATGCGTAAACAACCTAAAGCAAGAACTACAAAATCAAAATCGAGAGTAGATAATTTTGAAAATGTTACCGATGCCTCAAAAAAAATTAATAAAGATGATGCTGTTGATTTACAAATTCAAATGAATAGAATTGGTGGAAAAATTTTAGAATTATATAATATTAATAAATCATATCAAAATAAAATAATATTAAAAGATTTTAATTACAAATTTCAGAAAGGAGAACGAATTGGTATAGTTGGTAATAATGGCTGTGGAAAATCTACCTTTTTAAAAATTATTACAGAGCAAGAAAAAATAGATAGTGGTAAAATAGTTGTAGGCGATACTATTGTTTTTGGATACTACAATCAAGATGGCATTCAACTAAAAGCTGACAAAAGAATTATTGAAGTAGTAAGAGATATTGCCGATTTTATTCCTACAAAAAATGGAAACATTACCGCTTCTCAACTACTAGAAAAATTTTTGTTTAGTCCAGAACAACAATATCAATTTGTATCTACACTAAGTGGTGGAGAAAAACGCAGATTGTATTTATTAACTGTATTAATGACAAATCCTAATTTCTTAATTTTAGATGAACCAACCAACGATTTAGATATTTTAACTTTAAATGTATTAGAAGATTTTTTATTAGAATTTAAAGGTTGTTTAATTATTGTTTCGCACGATAGATATTTCTTAGACAAACTTACCGATTGGCTCTTTGTTTTTGAAGGCAATGGTAAAATTGAAAATTTTATAGGCAATTATAAAGATTATAAATATCAGAAAAAACAAGAATTAAAACAAGAGAAGCAAGTAGAAAAAGAACAAGCTACCAAAGTTGATAAACCAAAAGACAAACCCAAACAAAAACTTTCCTATAAAGAAAAAATAGAGTTAGAACAATTAGAAAAAGAGATACCAATACTACAAACAGAAAAAGAAAATCTTAGCAATAAATTGAGTAGTGGTATTACCAATCACGAAGAGATACAAGCCATATCAGTACAACTACAAACTGTAGTAGAAGACCTAGAAACCAAAGAATGGCGTTGGCTAGAACTAAGTGAGTTGGCATAAAGTTTAATTTTTTGAATTTGTAAATTCATAATAATTTGAACGGTCTATTACTTTAGATTTGGCGTTATACTTCTTTATAAATTTTTCTGGAATCTTTATTTTTTGTTTGCTTTGCCATTTAAACTCATAGGCAGTTATAATACCATCTTTCTCTTCAATCCAATCAATTTCTTGTTGTTGAGTTGTACGCCAAAAATAAGTATTTGTATATAAATTATTATATTTAAAATATTTAATTCGTTCACATATTAAAAAATTCTCCCATAAAACGCCTTTATCCATTCTTAAATTTAATGGATTATAATTTGCAATTAAAGCATTTCTCAAACCAGTATCATAGAAATAAATTTTTCTATTTGTTTTAATTTCATTACGAATATTTCTACTAAATGGATTTACTCTAAAAACAACATAAGCTTTTTCTAATAATTCAATATAATTACTTACGGTTTCTTTATTAATTCCTAATAACTGTGCTAACTCATTATAAGAAACTTCATTTCCAATTTGCAATGCTAATGCTTGAGTTAATTTTTGTAAAATATCTGGTTTTTTAATACCACCTAATGCTAATACATCTTTATAAAGATAACTGTTAATAAGATTATCCAACACCATTTTCTCTTTTCCTGGATAATTAAAAATATCAGGATACATACCATAAATAATTCTATCTTCTAATTGCTGCTCCATTTTTAAGAAGCCAATTGTTTGTTCTAACTCTTCTAATGAAATAGTAAATAAATTTAATTCCCATTTTCTACCCGTAAGTGGTTCGTTAATTTCATTATTTAAATCTAATGCCGAAGAACCACTTAAAATAAGTTGTACTTTAGAAAATTGATCTGTTATTATTTTAGCAGTAATACCTATATTTTTTATGCGTTGTGCCTCATCAATAAAAACAATTTTATGCTTATCAATTAATCGCCGAAGATATTCTGTATTTGCTTGTTCTAATTGTTGTTGTACAAAAAAATCATCTCCATCTAAAAACAAGTAATTCCCTTTTTCTTTTATAATTTCTTTTACAAGTGTAGATTTCCCTGTCTGTCTTGCTCCAATTAATACAATTGCTTTTCGAGAATTAAACAATTCAATTATGGTAGATTTTAAAATTCGCTCTATTCTCATACTTCAAATATAATATAAAGATTTAAAACAGCCAAATATTATAATTTTCAGACGATTAAACGGCTAAATATTCTAATAATTAAATAATTTAATAGCTTATTCCTACAATTAATAGTTGCTATGAGATTTCCATTTCCCTTGTGAATAATATTATTTTATTTATAAAATATAGCATTCACTTAATATAAAATTTCAATACTATTATTTCAATTCCTTATTTTTGATTTATGAATCTCTTTCAAGTATATCCTTTGTTCAATATTCATTTAGAAAAAGGAATGGGCGTTTTTGTCTATGACAATCAAGACAACGAATATTTAGATTTTTACGGCGGTCATGCGGTAATATCTATCGGTCATGCACATCCACATTTTGTAAAAAGGATAGAACAACAGTTGCATCAATTGCCTTATTATTCTAATTCTATATATATGACTATTCAGGAAGAATTGGCTCATCGTATTACTACACAGTCCAATTATCCTTCGTACGAATTATTTTTATGCAACAGTGGTGCAGAAGCCAATGAAAATGCTTTAAAACTAGCTTCGTTTTATACAGGAAAGAAAAAAGTCATTGCTTTTAAAGGTGCTTTTCATGGCAGAACTTCAGCAGCTGTTGCAGTTACCGACAATCCAAAAATTAAAGCACCAATAAACGACGATAGTTTTGTAGTACACTTGCCTTTTAATGATGAAACAGCTCTAGAAAATGAGTTTATGCATAATGATATATGTGCAGTTATTATAGAACCTATTCAAGGTGTTAATGGAATTGAAATGCCAAGCAATAGTTTCCTACAAAAAATACAACAACTTTGTAATGCACATAATGCTATTTTTATTGCAGATGAAATTCAATGTGGTTTTGGTAGAAGCGGAAAATTCTTTGCACATCAATTAGCTAATGTACAAGCTGATATTATTGCTATGGCAAAAGGTATGGGCAATGGATTTCCAGTTGCAGGTATTTTAATTTCGCCAAAAATTAAAGCACAGTACGGTATGTTAGGTACTACTTTTGGTGGTGCTCCTTTGGCTTGTGCTGCGAGCTTGGCAGTATTAGAAGTTTTAGAACAAGATAATTTAATTGAACACGCAGCAGATTTAGAAATATACATCAGAAATAAATTTAAAGATTTGCCGAACTTAGTTCAAATTCGTGGTAAAGGTTTAATGATTGGTTTAGAGTTTAATTTTCCTATAAAAGATTTAAGAAACAGATTATTATATGAAGAAAAAATATTTACAGGAAACGCCTCTAATCCAACCGTATTAAGATTATTACCAAGTTTATCTATACAAAAAGAACATTTAGATACATTATATCTTTCACTAACAAAATTATTATCATGAATCTGTTGCTCATTATGAGCGTCATTCTTGAAGATTTTATAGCACAACAAAGAAATTTACCTATCTACCACAAATAGGTTAGGAATCTGTCTTAAAAATTAATTAATTTAATATAATATATTTTTACTCCTTTATTCTCTTCCCATCAGTGTCACTCGTAGAGGACGCTGCGATAAGTTTAAATATTTTCTCAGCGTCTCTTTTGTTACGCAGAGTCCTGCTACGCTTTTTTGCCTACGCCCAGAGACTCTGCTGGGAAAAAATCATGATTTTAATAATCTTATAAAAAACAAAGAGCCGTAGCTGGGTGCAACTACGACTCTTCTCTCTTACCGCTTAAGTAAAGTTATTTTCTATTTGTTATACTGGATAATCTACTTTTTCTATGGCTGCATCTGCAATGGCTCTTCTTACATCTTTAGGATTGATATCATAAGCACTTAGTAAACCATTTACTAATCTCTTCATCGCAAATTTTTCTACACCACTAGCATAACTATCTATTGCATTATTGGCTGCCACTCTTGCTTTGTCCATTGCATCATAAATATACAATTGTACCATTTTTTCTTTAGTAGCTAAAGTATCTGGTTCAATTTTTTCTGCTTTTAACTTCTTCAATCTCAACAAACCAGATTCAGACAAATAAGCTACTGCTAAGATATCTGCTAAGTTCATTACAATTTCTTGTTCGTCTACTAATTTCGTTTTTAGTTTTCTACCAGCTGCACCTGTAATTACCATAAATAATGTTTTAAAATTATTTACAATTTCTTCTTCTCTTGCCAAATAGCCATTGTTAAATGGATTGAAATTTTGTGCAATACCAACTGGAATAGTTTTCATTGCATCGTTCATATTAATTTCTTTAGTTTGGAAACCTCTTTTGTAAAACTCTGCTAATGATAACATTCTATTGATTTCGTTCGTACCTTCATAAATTTTAGTAATTCTTGCATCTCTATAAGCCATCTCAACACCAGTTTCCATTGAGTAACCCATTCCTCCAAAAATTTGAATAGCTTCATCGGCTGCAGTACACATCATTTCTGAACCTTGTACTTTTAAAATAGCACACTCAATAGCATACTCACGCATTGCATTTATTTTAGCATCGTTGGCAGTAGCACCTTCTGCTAATAACTCATCGTGTTTAGCATCTACATTAGCACCAGTTCTATACACAGCAGATTCTAGTACAAAAGTATCTGAAGCAATTTTACCAATTTTTTGTTTCATAGCACCAAAATCTGAAATTGGTTTATCGAACTGTACTCTTTGTGTAGCATATTCTACTGCTGTTTTCAACCCAAATTTCATTCCACCAACAGCACCAGCAGCAATTTTAATTCTACCACTATTTAAAATATTCAATGCCATGTTAAATCCTTTAGCTCTCTCTCCTAGTAAGTTTTCTTTTGGAATTGGAACATTGTTAAAAAATACTTGCACTGTAGAAGATGCTTTGATACCCATTTTCTTTTCTTCTTTACCAATTTCAATACCACCAAAATCTTTCTCTACTATAAACGCAGATAGTTTTTTGTCGTCATCAATTTTAGCAAATACAATAAAAATATCAGCAAAACCACCATTGGTAATCCACATTTTTTGTCCGTTTAAAATATAGTGTGTACCTGCTTCGTTTAAAACAGCATTAGTTTTACCACTATTTGCATCAGAACCAGCAGTTGGCTCAGTTAAACAATAAGAACAAGCATACTCGCCACTAGCAATTTTAGGTAAATATTTTTGTTTTTGTTCTTCATCACCATACCATACAATTGGCAAAGAACCAATAGAAGTTTGAGCTCCAATTGTTGTAGCAAAAGAAAATCCAAGAGCAATAGCTTCAGTAAAAACCAAACCAGTATTAAAGTCTAATCCCATTCCACCGTATTCTTCTCCAATAGACACACCACATAAACCTAACTCTGCTGCTTTATCAAAAATGCCTTTAATGGTATCCATATCTTTAGATGCATCTAAAAGAGCAGCTTTTTCAATTCCCATGCCATGAACTTCTTGAATACAGAAATCTTTTACCATTTCTAGTATCATTTTTTGTTCTTCAGAAAGTTCTTCTGCTATAAAAACATTTTTAGGATTTTCGTCTTTTACTAAGAAAGAACCACCTACTAAGTTTGATTTATGCTTTGCCATAATATTTGATTTTAATTTTGTACTAATTTAAGTAAAAAAGCAATGCATGCATTGAATTTTTTGTTTTTAAAAAGTTAAGAATAGATTAACTAATTCAAAATGTTTATTTTATATTTGAACTCATGAACTATAAACAAATTTCTTTTATTCTAATATTCTTCATTTTGCTATTGCAAACTAGTGCTAATGATATTGACCTTAACCTAACTAATAGTAATGTTGTTTTGCAAAAAACATTTGCTGCTGCATCTGAAGCTATAATTAATGACCAGCTAGAATTTAAAGTGGATAGTAATTTAGTATTAGTCGACTCTATGCATTTTACTGTCGACTTTTTAAATTTAATGAAAGGATTGCAGATTCAAGATTATAGATTTCCTGGTGGTACTATAGGCAATTATTATCATTTTCTTGGTAATGGACATGGTATAGATACCATGGATTTTGAGTGTAAACCCAAAGGAGGTTATGTATATGCACAGCTACCTTTTGATCAATTTTTTGATAAAAATCTAATGTATTATTTTGCAGAGTTTATGCATTATATGCAACAAAATGAAACAGAAACGAAAGGTGTTTATTATCATCTAAATATTCAAAAACATATTTTTCATAAACAACTCATGGTAGCCAATCCATTTATCAATGCAATGTTTAATAGTTTATTTGACAGTGCAACTATTAATAAACCAGTTGTAAATTTTAGTCCAACTGATTTAGATTATTATGTTAATACTTTAAGTACTGTAAAAAGAAATACTTTTACCAATAACATCAAAAATTATTTAGCTAATGATAGTGCTTTTAGATATTATTTTTTAGAAAATATTGCTTCTATTAATTTCTTAGTACAGAATAATATCAAAATAAAAGGAATTGAATTAGGCAATGAGACACAAGCAGAGTATTTATTATATGATGATGATTTATCTTTACTTGGTTTTGATTGTAATAATATTCCAGACACTATTGAAGTAAATGGTTTTGAAAATTTACGAATGAGAGATTATTTGGAAGGTATTTATAAGCATTGGATTATTACTTCGATGTATGCCGATTTTATAAGAACCAATTATCAAATTCCGACTGGCGTTCCTGCATCTACGCATTATGCTTATTTATATGTAAGTACTGATAGTTCATATCAAATAAGAGATAATTATGGAAGAGCAGAAAGAGAAGCACATTTATGGAATAGATTTTTAGCAAACGACAATACTTTTGATGCGATGATTCCTCATTACTACACTGGTAGATATATTCCTTGTGGAACTTATGATACTGCCTTAACGATTGTTTCACTTGATGAATTGTATAATTACTCCTTAGATTTTTTAAAGAAGTCTGCTGAAGACTTATTTAACTACCAAATGACTCAACTAGTTGATGATATTGGCAACAAACGAATTTGGGTTACGGAATGGAATTTAAATGGCAATACTTATATGAATAATACTTTTATGCATAGTTATTTTATACAACAAATGTTTTTAAATGCAATAGAAATTCAAGAGCAAAACTTATTTAATATAGATACTTGGATCATTCATAACCTAGCAAGTTCTTCTTATATTTTTGCTTTGGTACAAAGTGCCTCTAGAGGAAATGGACATAGTTATAAAAAGTTTTTAGGTGCTGACATTTTTGAACTATGGAATACTACACTCAACCATCAAGTAAAAAGATTAGATTACGACTGGAAAACGCTTCTAAATACAAACAATAAATATATTAATATAGATGGATTTATCAACGAAACAAAAGACAGTATTATACTACATTTCGCTAATCCAACTAACGACACTATATTAATAGATTTTAATGCTATTTCGTTTACTAATAACGATTCTATTTTTACAGGAACAGTAGTAAATGAATATGTTTTAAATGCAAACAGTTGGCAAAGCAATAATACTGCATGCTATGAACTCAATTCTAACACACTAGATAAGTCATATATTATTAATAATCAATCATTATCACAAGAAAGCACTTATACAATTCCTAATTTTAGTATTGGAAAAATTACTTTAGCACTAAATAAAAGTATTCCATCAAAAATAACAACTAATAAAAAATCACTTAAATTAAAACTCTATCCAAACTTATCTAAAAATAATATTACGGTGCAATTAGAAAATCAGTCTGCTACCAAACATAAATTTCAAATAGTAGATATTAATGGCAAAGTAATTCATCAGTTTTATAATAATCAATCTAACTTTACTATAGATATACATGACTATAAGCAAGGCACTTATTTTTTAAAGGCAGAAGATAGTCAGCAAAACTATGTTATTGAAAAATTTATTATTCAGCACTAATTTTTTTGACGAACGACCATATAAGAATGACAGACTAATAAATCTTTTTCTGTATAATGTTTAAAAGCAGTGTCAATATGCATTGCTTGTAGCTCGGCAATTGGTCCATTGTTGTTTTCTTCTATTAAGACTTCAAAATTATTTTGTTCAAATAGATTTCTAAAATCAGTAATTCGCAAACGGTTTTGAGGTAAAATATTATTATCAATTAGCTGCCATTTTTTTGGTGAGTACTTCAAATAATTAAATACCGAAATTGACTTATCAAAATGCGAGAAATGGTCTGTCATATCTATAAAATGACTCATCAATCCACTAGGTTTTAATAACAATTTAAATGTAGTCATCATATGCTTTAAATCATTTGGAGCAATATGTTCAAAGGTATTATTAGAATGCAATAAATCTATACTATGCATTTCTATTTTACTTTTATTAATATCTTCTAACAAAAACAAAAACCCAAGTGAATGAAATGCATCATTAAACTGTTGTTCGTTATCTATTACTAATAAATCATTTAATTTGGTAAGTCTGCTTTTATCAACAGTAATATATTGTTGTAAAACTCCATCTTCATAACTTTTATTAATGCGTATAATAGTTTGCTTAATTTTATCTGCCGATGTCATATCATTAATATCAACAGAATAAATTTTATTGGCACCAGACAAATACATGCATATTGGAATTATTGGATATCTTCCTGTACCTAACTCTAGTGTAGTAAACTCATTCTTTAAATTACTGTATTTAAAAAAATATTGTAAGTGTTTTTGAACATGAATTAATTTGTCAGTAAAAAAAACATCTGTAATACTAGTTCTTTTAGTAACATATTTTTGTAGTAGCTGATTGGTTTGCTGTGTAAAAGGAAGTAAAGAAATAAACTTTTGTGCAGCAGCTTTAAGCATCCATTTTTTCATAATCGTAAATCTTCATCAAAAGTAAAATTTTATATTTAAAGTCAATATACTCAAATCAAAAAAAACAAATAACAAAAATTAGTTATATTTTCTTTGCAAGTTTACAATTTTAGTCTTATCTTGCAAGCGATGAAAAAAACAGCATTATCTCTATTTATATGTGTATTTTTATTAAATAACAACGCTAAGTCTGAAACTATATTTGAATATGTCACTTCAATATGTACAAAGTACAATATAGATGGTGCTTCTTTTATTAATTTCTTTCAAAATGCAGGCATTGATATTGCTGCTATTGACAACTATGATATGTATGTTGATGTTTTTAAATGGCTGAACACACCTTATCGTTATGGTGGAAAAACGGAATATGGTATAGATTGCTCTCACTATGTTTTTAAAATTCAGTCAGAACAAGAAGCATATTATACTTCCTCTCAATTAGCCAATATTACAGATTTTGTTGCGAAAGAAGATTTACAAGAAGGCGACTTAGTTTTCTTCAACACAAGAGGTAGTGGTGTTTCGCATGTTGGTTTATATCTTCAAAATGGAAAGTTTACACATGCTTCTTCATCACAAGGAGTTACTATTAGTTCTTTAAACGATAAATATTGGGCAGCTAGATATGTGAAAGCTGGAAGAATTACCAATGTTAAAGAACCAGCAAATCCAAAACCAGCTCAATTTCAACAGAAAAATACCAAAGATACAGATGTAATTGAAACTATTAATTTGTATAAACAGAAATAACCAATTTTCTATTGCCTCCATTATTTCTAAATTCACCTAAATAAATACCTTGCCAAGTGCCTAGGTTTAACTGATGATTGCTAATTGGTATCATTAAAAAACTTCCAACCAAACTACTTTTAATATGTGCTGGCATATCATCACTTCCTTCAATAGTGTGTTTATAAAATGCTTCATTTTCTTTCACATATTTATCCATCCAAGCATTCATATCGTGTAAAACATCACTGTCTGCATTTTCATTAATTGTCAGTCCAGCAGAAGTATGTTTAATAAAAACATGTAGCAAACCAACTTCAGGCAAATCGTCTAAAGCATTTATAATATGATGTGTAATCAAATGAAAACCTCTAGCATATCTTGGTAATATAATTTCTTTTTGAATAATCATTGCACTTTATTATAACATAACATGGATTGTAAACCATTTTACAATACAATTAATAATTTTGTTGTATAAAGATAGTATATGTTAGCTAACTCAAAAACATTAGATAGAATTTCAGAATCTGCTACAATTAAAATGTCAGAATTAAGTAGACAGTTAAAAGCAAAAGGCATTGATGTTATCAGCTTAAGTTTAGGACAACCAGATTTTCCTGCACCAAAACACATTAAAGATGCAGCCAAAAAAGCACTAGACGATAATTGGGATGGCTACTCTCCTATTGCTGGATATTTAGATTTGAGAGAAGCTATTTGTGCTAAGTTAAAAAGAGACAATAATTTAGAGTATACGCCTGCTAATATTGTAGTATCTACAGGAGCAAAACAATCTTTAGCTAATATTTTTACTGCATTTTTAGATGAAGGTGACGAAGTAGTTATTCCTACACCATATTGGGTAACTTATCCAGAACAAGTAAAAATGTGTAATGCTACACCAGTGTATATTGAAACTACTGTTGACAGTGATTTTAAAATGACTGCAGCTCAACTAGAAGCTGCAATAACACCAAAGACAAAATTCTTAGTGTATTCATCACCATCAAATCCAACTGGTTCTGTTTATACACTAGAAGAACTAGAGGCATTTGCTAAAGTATTAGAAAAATATCCTAATGTATATATTATTTCTGATGAAATATATGAATACATTAATTATAATGGAGCACATGCAAGTATAGCACAAATTCCGTCTATGAAAGATAGAACTGTTATAGTGAACGGAATGGCAAAAGGTTATGCAATGCCTGGTTGGAGAATTGGCTATATTGCTGCACCAACATTTATTGCTAAAGCTTGTGATAAATTGCAAGGACAAACAACTTCTGGCACTAACTCTTTAGCACAAAGAGCAACTATAGAAGCTTTATTAGGCGACCAAAATCCTACGCAAGTAATGAAAGTTGCTTTTGAAAAAAGAAGAGATTTAGTATTAAATATGCTAAAAGAAATTCCGAATGTAAAATGCAATGTTCCTGCTGGTGCTTTTTATGTTTTTCCTGATATGAGTGCTTATTTTGGAAAATCATACAATGGCGAAGTGATTAAAGATGCAGACGATTTAGCTTTATTTTTATTAGATGTAGCACATGTTGCAGCAGTTAGTGGTAATGGATTTGGCACACCAGAATGTGTTCGATTTTCTTATGCTGCTAGCGAAGAACAATTAACTACTGCTTTTACTAGAATCAAAGAAGCACTAGCTAAATTGGTGTAGTATAATTAAAAGCGTCATTGCAAATTTTCGAGGCACGAAAAAATGTAGCAATCTCATTTTTTACAGAACAGGCAGATTTTGAGTCTTGATTTTTTGTTACTTTTACATCAAGACAAAAGTAAGTGACAATTAAGTTAATAGTTATATATTTTTATTTTGATTAATCAACTATCATCAAAAAACATATTGGTTATTGGAGATATTATGCTCGACCAATTTTTAATTTGTGATTTTGTAGAACAATCAAAAGAATATACAGATACTCCTATTTTTCATATACAACAACAATTACAATTTGCTGGTGGAGCTGCCAATGTTGTAAATAATTTAGTTGGATTAAATTGTAATGTAAGTTTAATTGCTGCACTTGGAAACGACAATCATGCTACGCAATTATTACAACAACTATTAGATTGTAATACACAATATCTTATTCAAGATAATGGTATTACGACCACTACAAAAACTAGAATTTTCAATCAACAACAAGCTGTTTGTAGAATTGATGACGAACAAAAAATACTAACAGAAAATATTACATCTAAAACAAATAATAATATATATACTTTTATTTCAAATAATAATTTAGATGCTATAATTTTACAAGATTATAATAAAGGTGTACTACAACCAAATACGATACAACATATACTAGAAATTGCTCAGCAAAAAAGCATACCTATTTTTGTAGATCCAAAACTGAATAATTGGCATTGTTATACCAACACTACACTGTTCAAACCCAATCAAAAAGAATTTGAATATTTTATAGGCGAACAAATACAATACGATTTCAATTATCTAAACGAAAAAGCAAAACAACTTCAACAAGAATTACAATTTGAGTATTTATTGCTTACACTCGGAAGTTATGGAAACTATATTTTTCATAATGGAGAAGGCATAATTACACCACAAAATAATCAAGTTGCCAATGCAGATGTTTGTAGTGCTGGCGATGCTGTTTTAGCCATAACAACACTAGCTATTCTCAATCAATTTTCGCTTCAAGAAATTGCAAACCTTGCTAATAAAATTGGAGCCATAGTTTGTAAACATCAATATACTTATGCTATTGGTATAAAAGATTTATGATACTAACTAGAATTTGATTTAAAACAAAGACTGTTGTCTGTTGAAATCGTTTAAGAATAAATCGGTTCTTAGTTTAGGAATTGTTCTATTAGTAAAATATTGTTTCTTAGCAATTAACATTTGTTGTTTTATAGAATCTGCAAAAATACCTTCGCCACGCATTCTTCTACCAGATTTAGTATCGGCAATTTGTCCACCATGAACTGCTTTTACTTTGTTCCAAACTTTATCTACTCTATCTGGACAGTTTTTTTGTAGCCAATCGTAAAATACTGGCTCTACTTCTTCTGGCAATCTTAAAATATTATGGTTAATGTTTAATGCTCCTGCATTGGCAACATCTTTGGCTATTTTTAATATATCTACATCGTTTAATCCTGGAATAATTGGTGCAATATTGACCATTACTGGAATATTATTTTTTGCCAACTGCTCTACTGCATACAATCTGTTTTTATATGTAGAAGTTCTTGGTTCTAGTTTTCGTCTTAAAACTTCATCAGTAGTGGTAATGCTAATTACAGTATGTACTAAACTGAGTTGTGCTAACTCACTTAACAAGTCAATGTCTCGTAATATCAATTCATTTTTGGTGATGATACCTACTGGATTTTTATACTTTAAAAGTACTTCAAGCATTTGTCTAGTAATGCCTAATTTTCTTTCTATAGGTTGATAGCAATCGGTATTTCCAGATAGCATGATGGAAGTTGCTCGCCATGATTTACTATTGAGTTTTTGTTCTAATAATTGAGCTGCATTTTTCTTAACAAGTATGATACTTTCAAAATCAATGCCTGCATTGTAACCCCAAAATGGATGCGTGTTTCTTGCGTAACAATAACTGCAACCATGTTCGCAACCTGCATATGGATTCATAGAGTATTCTAGTGGAACATCTTTACTTTTTACTTCGTTGACAATTGTTTTTGGAAATACTTCTATGAATTTGGTTTTAATTTTTTTGTCTTCCTTTTCATCATTATCAATAGTATCGTATTCATAGGTGTTTTTAGCAAACCTATGTGTTTGGTTAATTTGAGCTCCTCTACCTTTGATGTATTGGTTGGACATTCTATACTAAAAATAAAAAAACGCTTGATAAAAAATTAGAGTTCATCGTTTATTTTCAATATCTCTTCTATAATATTATTTGAAATTCTAAAATTTGTTTGAAGTAGTTTATTAATTATTGGTTTAACCTCATCAATAATTTTCATTTGTTTTGCCTTGTGAATAATACCTAAAGTTCCTGTTATTTTTAGATTTAATTGAATTGCTAATTTGCGTGCTTTTAAATCGTCTAACAATAATAACACTTCATCAAATTCTGTTGCTAAAGCAATAGCACTCGCTTCACCAGCATCAACTTGTGTCTTTAATAAATTAAAGTACTTTCTATCCTTTACAGATTGTACAGTTATCCAGTTTGGTAATTGTTCTCCAAATTCTTCTACAACTTCAGGTGTTACAATTAATTTCTCATACACTTTTAATAGTAAATCTAACTCATCTATCTTATGAAAAACAATTAGAATGCTTGCATCTGATATAATTACCTCATGCATTTGTTATATCAGTATATAGGTCGGCAACAGATGTACTAAATACAGAAACATCATATTTTCCAAGTATTTCAATAAATGCTTTTTTAGATAGTCCAACCATTTCAGCAGCTTGTCCAGCAGATAATTTAGCATCTTTATATAATTTTGTTGCAATAATCATAGAAAAATCATATTCTTTTAAATCAATATTATCTGGTATGTTAAGTTGAATTGTTTTCATTGTTCTTCTGTACTATCAAATTTATAAAAAATAATAATAAAAATCCGATCTAAAATTTTACATATAAAAAAACGCTTGATAAAAAATTACCAAGCGTTTAGTTTGTTGAAAAATATTTTTTAAGCTATCGCTGCTTCGTAATTTTTAGCTACTTGTTCCCAGTTCACTACATTCCAAAAAGCAGTAATATAGTCTGGTCTTCTGTTTTGATAATGCAAATAGTAAGCATGTTCCCAAACATCTAAACCTAAAATTGGTGTTCCTGGACATTCTGCAATATCCATAGTTGGGTTGTCTTGATTTGGTGAAGAACAAACACACAACGATTTATCTGCTTTTACACAAAGCCAAGCCCAACCAGAGCCAAATCGTGTAGCTGCAGCTTTAGCAAATTCTTCTTTAAACGCATCAAAAGAGCCAAATTGTGCCTCTATTGCTTCTGCTAATTTTCCTGTTGGCGTACCACCACCGTTTGGCGAAAGTATAGTCCAAAACAAAGAGTGATTAAAGTGTCCACCACCATTATTTCTAATAGCAGCACCAGCTTTAGATACATTTTGCATTAATTCTGCTAAGCTTTTGCCTTCCCATTCTGTTCCAGCAACTGCATTATTTAAGTTGGTTACATATCCATTATGGTGTTTACTATAATGAATTTCCATTGTTCTTGCATCGATGTTTGGTTCTAATGCATCGTATGCGTACGGTAATTGAGGTAATTCAAATGCCATTTTATATATTTTTTATGATTAAACAATAAAGTGTTACAAACATACAACAATAATTGAAAACTTATTGTTTAAGAAACTTAAAAACCATTAAATCATACAAGAAAAGCATATTAAGATTTTATAGTATTTCTTCTATTGTTTAACTATTATATTCAAATCCAAGTATATTTAAATCATTCCAAAAGTTAGGATATGATTTTGATACTACGCCTGACTCTTTAATAGTTAATGTTCCTATTTTTAATGCTAATGGTGCTAATGCCATTGCCATTCTGTGGTCTTCATAAGTATTAATTTCGTGTTGATTATAGACTTGTGGCGTACAGTTTTCTAATGTCCACTCGTTGGTGTCTTGTTGTTCTATTGTAGCAAAACCTAAATCAAATAATTCTGTATTCATAGCAGCAACTCTATCTGTTTCTTTGATTTTTAGAGTCTGCAAACCTTTAAATGTAGCATCTATACAATTTCCTGCACACATTGCCATTACTGTTTGTGCTAAATCTGGACATCGAATAAAATCATATTCAAAATAATCTACATTATTTTCTATTCCTTTAACAATAGTTATACTATTATCTATATTATATGTAGTTTTTATATTAAACTGCTCTCCTATTCTTGCAATAATGCTATCGCCTTGTATTTGTTGATTGGTTAAGCCATGCAATGTAATTTCTGCTGCTTCTGCTAAACTTGTAATTGCGTAAAAATAAGATGCTGCACTCCAATCTCCTTCTACAAAAAAATCTTTTGCTATATAATTTCCTTGTTCTACATTTATTGTATTGCCTTCAAAATTAGTAGTAATGCCAAAATAATTCATCAAACGAAGTGTCATTTCTATATAAGGAATAGATACAATTTCTCCTTCCAATTGCATAGTCAATCCATTTTCTAGCAATGGTGCAATCATTAATATTGCAGATATATATTGACTACTAATATCTGCTGGTAGTATAATTTTTCCACCACTTAGTTTTTTTCCTGTAATTCTTAAAGGCGGAAATCCTGTGTTGTTAGTATACGAAATATCTGCACCTAAGCTATTTAGTGCATCTACCAGAATTTTTATAGGTCTTTGTTGCATTCTTTCTGAACCAGTAAGTACCACTGTTCTACCTTCTTGTAATGCTAAAAAAGCTGTCAAAAATCTAAAAGTAGTACCACCAGCACCAGCATCTAAAATAGTATCATTGCTATTTAAAAGTTGCTGTAATACTAGTGTATCATCTGCATTAGACAAATTTTGAATAACAAAATCATCTTTACAAAGTGCTTGAATAATTAAAGCTCTATTGGCTATACTTTTGGAACCATTGAGCGTTATACTTCCTTTTATTGCGTGGTTTGGTGCTTTAATATGTATGGTAGCGTTATCCAAAGTTTTAGTCTTCTATTGCAAGAAAATCTTTTCTTTTTTTATACCAAATTGTAAATACTGTACCCAAAATGACTACTGGTGCTAATAGCAAATATAGAATTCCTGTATTAAAGCTTCTTGCTAAATTAGAACTTTCTGCTGCTTTTTTACACATTGGACATTGTGCTTGTACATCAAATGTTATGAGTACAAAAATCAATATTAAGCTAAAAGAAATGAATTGCTTTAATTTCATAAATCAAAGTTATACAATTTATAGTTTTTTTGTACTAATTCAATATTAATAATATGGTGCTAGTAACACATACACTAAAACACCAGTTATAGCAACATAAAACCACAATGGAAATGTAATTTTTGCCCATTTTTTATGACTTGCTATTTGATTGGTTAATGCAAAAGCAAATGTTTTTAATACCAATGGCATTATTATAGCTGCTAGTAAAATATGTGTTATCAATATAAAATAATATATATATCTAATAAAACCTTCGCCACCAAACTTAGTATCTTCTGCTTTTAATGTATGATAAAAAACATAACTAATTAAGAAAATAGCAGACAACAACATGGCTGTTAGCATACTTGCTCTATGTGCTTTTATATTTTTAGATTTGATAAAAATAACTCCTAATAACAAACAAATTGTAGTACCAGAATTAAGCATGGCATTGAACTTTGGAAAAAAATGTAAATCGAAAGAGAGTTTAACATCTGGTGGTGTTACCTTTAACAAAGCAACTACTAGTAAAGGTACCACAATAGAAATAACTGCAATAACAATATTAATATTTTTATTAGATATTTTTTGTAATGACATATATTACTTTTTATCCTTTTTTAGCTTCATTGGAATGATGTAACTAACCAATAATTTTTGAATGTCTTTTTCTAGTTTTTCCAAAGCTTCATCACTAGTACCATCATAATAACCTCTAATTCTTCCTTCTTTATCTATTAAGATAAATTTTTCTGTGTGGATGAAATCGTGTTCTCCTTCATACGCTTTTTGAGCAGTAACGAAATAACCAAAACGAGCAATATCATAAATTTCTTTTTTATTTCCTGTTAACAAATGCCACATTCTACTGTTTACACCTTTTTCTGCAGCATAATATTTTAATTTTCCAACGGTATCTGTTTCTGGATCTACCGTATATGACAATAGCAATACATCATTATCTTTTAAATATTTTTCTTGTAGCTTAACAAAGTTACTAGTCATATCGATACAAATAGATGGACATGTAGTGAAGAAAAAATCTACTACCGTAACTTTATTAGTCATAATAGAACGAGTAATGGTATCTCCATTTTGATCTAGCAATTTAAAGTATGGAATGTGATGGTAAAGTGTATCTGCCTTTTTTCTAAATTTACTATCGTTATTTTCAATAGCTTTCTTTGGACCATAAATAGGCAAACACTGTTCTGTTGTTAATGGTTGTCTATTGTTATTTATTTGATTAAATATTATAAAAAAAACAATTGGTACTAAGATGCCTATTACTAGAGCAACAGTACAACCATTTTTTCTATCATTCATTATAATATGAATTATTTACCAAAGTACTTAGTATATAAGTCTAGCCAATAAGCACCATCTACAGTAAATGCAATTATTGCCCAAACTAAAAAGATTAATGGAACACCTAGAGAAATAATAAATGCTCTTTTCTCGTATTTAAGGTGCATAAATTCTCCAATAATAAAAAATGCTTTAGCCACACTAGCCATAGCAAAGAAAATATTTAATACTATTTTAGGAACTGCATGTCCTAGACCAAGTGCTACTGCTACTTCAACTACTGTAATAACTGTTAACCAAGCTGTTGCTTTCCAAACTGCTTTTACTTGACTATTATATTGTTCTTCTGTTAAGTGTTCTGCTGACATATACTTTTAATTGCTAAATTAATTAATATTTTTTTACATTAAATAGAATGCTAGGAATACAAACACCCAAACTAAATCTACAAAGTGCCAATATAAACCTAATTTTTCTATCATTTCATAATGACCTCTTCTCTCGAAAGTGCCATTTAATGTTCCTACTAATCCGTAAACATTTAAACAAACTCCAGTAAAAACATGGAATCCGTGAAAACCAGTAATACCAAAAAACAATGCACCAAAAGAAGTTGGTCCAGGCGATACTGCCATTTTTTCGTGTACTAAATGTGTAATTCCATTAGCATCTGGTCCAAAAGGATTATAGAATGGTCTCAAACCTTCTTCTATTAAGTGTGTCCATTCCCAAGCTTGACAACCTAAGAACATTAATCCACCAACAATACCACCAAGCATCCAAATAGCGACACCTTTTTTGTTCATTCTATGACCTTCTTGTACTGCTCTTACAACAAAAACAGAACTCAAAATCAAAATAAATGTCATGATACTAACAAAACCCATTGGTGCTTTTACACCATGTAAAAAAGGCATTGCGTTAAATACTAAATTTGGATCTGGCCACCAAGCATGACTAGCTCTAATTGTAGCATATGCTATTAGGAATGCCGAAAAAGTAAATGCATCTGACAATAAGAAATACCACATCATGGTTTTACCATAACTGATGTTCATCATCGACTTTTCGCCACCTTCTCCGTTATCTGGTGTAGGATCAACAGTGTGTATTTCATGCTCTTTAACTTCTAATACTTCTGACATCTTATTATTTTAAATTAAATATTAAAAATATATACAAATAAACCCAAAGCACACCTAAAAAGTGCCAAAACAAGGTTAATAAATCTGTTCTAATAATTAAATTACCATTTTCTTTGTACTCAATTTCTTCCATGGTAATTTGACTGTCTTTTCTTCTTAACAACCATAATGCTCTTGACGATGCAATGGTTAAGAAAAATAAACCTGCAACAATATGTGCTACATGCATCACTACTATTACAAATAAAAATTGTGGTGCAGGATTTGGGTTATGTGATGGATAATATCCTTCGTTTACCAATAACATCCAACCATCATATTGTAGTTTACAAAAAATAATGCCACAAATAAGTGTAATAATTAAACCTATTGCAGTTAATACTTTATTGTCTTTTTTATTAGCTATATGTGCCACTTGAAGTGTAGCACTACTAAACAGAATGATAAATGTAGAGAAAGTAAATACAGAAGGCAAGGAAAATCCTGACCAATTGCCACCACCACCTTTTCTTACTAAGAAAGCACTCGTTAATCCAGCAAAAATCATAGCCATAGATACCAACGACAACCACATTGTGAATCGTTGTGCTTTTTGGTTTCCTTGATATTTATTTATTGCCACTTCCATTATATTTTATCTATTAATAAAGCTATAAAAGCAATTGGTAAATATATAAATGATGCAAACATTAATTGTTTAGCACTTTTTAAACTTAAGTCTGTTGCTAATTGAACACCTTTCCATAAATAGAACATACCAATTAAAACTAGCACTATACATGATATTGCACCAGTTAATCCTAAATAGTAAGGTAAACAACTAACAATAATTAAGCCTACTAAATAAGGAATATTTTGTAGTGCTGCACCTCTTGTTCTTCCTTCAGCAGATGGCAATAAGCTAAAACCAGCTTTTTTATAATCGTCATCTAATACCCAGGCAATTGCCCAAAAGTGTGGAATTTGCCAAAAGAACTGAATGGTAAATAACAATACACCACCTAGTCCAATTGAATTAGTAGCTGCTGTCCAACCAATCAATAATGGCATTGCTCCTGGAATTGCTCCTATAAAAACAGCAATTGGACTTATTTTTTTGAAAGGAGTATAAATAAATGCATATGATATTAATGCTAACGCACCTAATAATCCAGAAAAAATATTGAAATATATTGCTAATAAAGAAATACCTCCTACACCAAATACTCCTGCTATAATTGTAGCAGTAATTACACTCATTTGATTAGATGGTAATGGTCTGCTTTTTGTTCTGTCCATTAGTTTATCAGATTCTTTTTCATAAATCTGATTGATAGCATTAGATGCACCTGTAATTAAATAACCTGCAATAGATATTAATATTAGTTTTTGCCAACTAAAGGTATCTAGTGCAAATAGATAGGCAATATCTGCAGAAAATACTACCAACAAAGACAATCGCATTTTAGTTAATGCCGCCATATGTTTGAAAAACAAACTTACTGTTGCTAAAAATGATTGATTATATGTCTTAGTTGTTGATTGCATTTTTTATTTGCGTTTCAATTAATTTTAATGATGAACCGACTCTGATTTTTCTTTTTCAGAAAGTGGTTCTGTTTGAGGAATGAAATCTCTATCTTCTTCTTTACTATAATCGTATGGCCAACGGTGTACAGTTGGCAACTCTCCTGGCCAGTTTCCATGTATACCTTCAATAGGAGAATCCCATTCTAAAGTATTTGCTTCCCAAGGATTTTGACTTGATTTTTTACCTTTAAATATGCTATAAAAGAAGTTTACTAAGAATATAATCTGAGCTAAGAAAACAAATATTGTAGCAATAGTAATTACTTTATTCATAGTTGCATACTGTGTAAAAGAAGCAAACTCATCAAAATGATAATATCTTCTTGGAATACCTGATAAACCTAGGAAGTGCATTGGCCAAAATATCAAATAAGAACCTAAGAAAGTAATTCCAAAATGGATATAAGCCATGGTATCATTCATCATTCTACCAAACATTCTTGGAAACCAATGATAAACACCTGCGAACATACCAAAGAATGCTGCTACACCCATTACTATATGAAAGTGTGCTACTACAAAGTATGTATCGTGTAACTGAATATCTAAGATGGAGTTACCTAACCAAATACCAGTTAAACCACCAGAAATAAACATCGACACAAAACCAACAGCAAATACTAATGGTGGTGTAATCTTGATATTTCCTTTCCAAAGCGTGGTAATCCAGTTGAACACTTTAACCGCAGATGGAATGGCTATTAATAAGGTAAAGAAAGTAAAGACTGAACCTAAGAATGGATTCATACCTGTTACAAACATATGGTGAGCCCAAACTAAAAATCCTAAGATAGTAATACCTAAGATAGAGAATACCATTGCTTTATAACCAAAGATTGGTTTTCTAGCATGTACTGCTAATACTTCTGATACCATACCCATTGCTGGAAGAATAATGATATATACTTCTGGGTGACCTAAGAACCAAAATAAGTGTTGGAATAAAATAGGACTACCTCCAGAGTATGCTAATGCTTTTCCTCCAATAACAATATCACTTAAATAAAAGCTTGTGCCTAAACTTCTATCAAAAATTAATAATACCGCAGCAGACAATAACACTGGGAAAGATAATAGACCTATAATTGCTGTAAAGAATAAAGCCCAAACAGTTAATGGCATTTTAAACATAGTCATACCTTTAGTACGCATATTTAGTACTGTAGAAATATAATTTAAACCACCCATTAATGTAGATGCGATGAATATAGCCATGGCAATTAACCAAAGCGTCATACCTGTACCAGAACCTGGCGAAGCTTGTGGCAATGCACTTAAAGGCGGATATATCGTCCAACCACCAGATGCTGCTCCTTGTGGTGCAAATAATGAAACAAACATAATTACACCAGCCAAAACAAATAACCAATACGACATAGCATTCATTAATGGAGACGCCATATCTCTTGCTCCAATTTGTAATGGAATTAAGATATTTGCAAATGTTCCACTTAAACTTGCTGTTAATACAAAGAATACCATAATAGTACCATGCATTGTAATTAACATATAATACGATTCAGGATTTAATACTCCATCTGAATACCAATGACTGAATATTTTTTCTAAAATTGGAAAAGTAGCATCTGGCCAAGCCAATTGTAAACGAAATAAGATAGACATGAAGCCACCAATTAAAGCCCAAATCATACCTGTTATTAAGAACTGCTTACCAATAGTCTTATGATCTAAACTAAAAACATAAGTATTTAAAAAGGTTGCCGTATGATGGTGTGCATCATGACCGTCATGATGATCTACCGTATGTTGTTCAAGTATTTCTGTACTTGCCATGATTCTTAATTTATTAGTTATTAATTAAATTACTTTTTTGTTACTCTTATATCTATTCTTCTATTCTGCTGTCTTCCTTCTGCTGTATCATTAGAAGCTACTGGATGTTCTTCACCATATCCTTCTGCTTTTAATCTTTTCTTATCTACACCTAATTTCACCAATTCTGCCATTACACTTTTAGCTCTATCAGAAGACAAATTCAAATTTTCTTTAGCATCTCCTGTGTTATCAGTATATCCACCTATCTTTATCTCTACATTTGGATATGCATTTAAAATTTCAGCAATATTTTTTAATTGTTCTTGTGATGAAGGTACTAATTTATCAGATCCAGATTCAAATAATAATCTATCAAAAGAGAACCACAAATCTTTAGATACTGGTTTATCACTTTTAATAAATTCTACTAATTTTTGCTCAACGCCACCATTTAAAGCACCTTTTAATCCAAAACCATTTTCTAAAGTTAAATCGTAAGTACTAGCATGATTATCTGTAGCTGCAACTTCTTGTGTAGCTGGTGCCTCTGCAGCTTTAGCGTCCAAAGCTGGTTTAACTACAGTTTCGTAGTAAGAAGCTTGTTCTGAAACCCATTTTTTATATTCTTCTTCAGAAACTACTACTACTTTCTTTTTCATGTTGTAGTGTCCACTACCACACAATTGATTACAAGCTACCCAATAGTCGAACTCTGGATTATTGGTTTCTTTACGCATTTCTTCTGTAGTAATGGTTGGTGTAAACCATAATTTTGTAGGAATACCAGGAACTGCATCCAACATCATTCTAAATTCTGGAATATAAAAAGAGTGAATTACATCTAATGCACCAATATTTACTAAAACTGGTTTATTAACTGGTAATACTATTTCATCTGCAATAAAGTCATCATGACTATCTTTATCACTCCAGTTAACACCTAGTTCGTTGTCTAGTGTAACAAGCGTAAAGTCACGCATCCCTAATTTTCTATCTTGACCAGGATATCTTGCAATCCAAGAGAATTGTTTACCTGTTACTTCTATAACTACTGCTTCTGTTGGAGCATCAGAAAATACTTTCAACCATTTGCTAATTCCTAAACCAATTAAAGCTGTTAAAACAATAGCAGGAACGACAGTCCAAGCTAATTCTAATTTATGATTATCTGGATAGTATAATGCTTTTCTATCTTTTCTATAGTGATATTTATATACAAAGTAAAACAACAATATCTGTGTTACAAAAAACATGATACCTGTTATAACTATTGTGGTATTCATTAAGTTGTTTACCCACATACCTTGTTCTGTAGCTGGTGTTGGTAGGAATTTGTGGGCACTTGTAACAGTAGAAATTACTGCATAAATAAGCATCACTAAACCAACAATAGCTAAATAAAGTGCACTTTTTGAGTGGTTTTTAACTTCCTCTTTATCATTTTTAAGTGCCTTTATTAAGTCTGATACTTTACTAATTTGAAGTACTACAACAAATAGTAAAACTAACGATAATATTCCTAAAATTAAGCTTGACATGTTCTAATCTATTTTTTAAATATGATGCTTATAACTTTCTTCTACATATGGATGTGTTGATGAAGACAAATCCTTTACTTTAGATAGTGACCATAGTGTGATATATGTAAATATACTACCTATAATTAACAATCCACCTAAACCAATTAAACCGAAACCACCTTTTGGTACCATTGGAGGACCAACCATTAAATAAAAATCCATCCAGTGACCAATAATTAGTATTATTGCCATGATAACAGTTGTCATTTCTTTTCTTTTTGAATCTCGCTTCATCAAAATAAAGAAAGGTAAAATAAAGTTGATTACAAATGTTAAATGGAATAAGATTCCGTAGTTATCTAATTTTCTTCTTAAGATAAAGAAAGAAGTTTCTTCTGGTATATTTCCGTACCAAATTAACATATATTGGTCGAACCATACATAAGTCCAAAATACAGATAATGCAAACATTAATTTAGCAATATCGTGTGTGTGGTTAGCATTTACGCCTGGTAATAATCCTTTGCTTTTTAAGAAGTAAATTAATAATAAGATGATTGACAACATTGTTGTAGCAGCACTAGCCATAGTATACCAAGGAAACATTGTACTGTACCAATGTGGTTGAACAGACATTGACCATGTCCAAGTACCAAATGTAGAAATAACAAATGCTATTAATACAATAGAAATTGCTGATATTTTTCTACTATCAGAGAATAAAGCTAATGAAGGTGCTTCATCTTGAGCAGTTAAGTTTTTCCACCATCTGTATGCTAACATGCAAGAAAGTAATCCAACGATAGCAGACACTATCCAAAACACTGTAGGATTTAAATAATCGCTTTTAAAGAATAATATCTCATCGAATCTTGGATCTGCTTTATCATACAAGTATTTGTGCATCCATTCAAAAATATCATGACCAAATACAGCTGCAAATGCTAGAATTAATCCTAAGAACAAATAAATTGACCTAGTCATTGCCAAAGGAATTTTTTGAATTTGAATTTGCCAACCACCCCAAGCAATTGTAGTAGCTGCTAAGAAAAAGATTGCAGCAACACAAACAAAAAATCCGTATAAAAATAAAGCATAAAAGTTTGCTAAAAATATTTTTAATGGACTTGATACTGTTGCAGCTTCGTGTTCGCCATGAGCATTATCTGCATGATGTGTATCAGCTTGTGCTTCATCATGAGTAGCATGACTATTTTCTGCTACTTCAGCATGTCCTTCTGTTGCACCATGTTCTTCTACATGTTCTACTTTTGGATTAGAAGCTTTTTTGTATTTCAAAGCAGAAATACCAAAACCAAGTGCCAATATAATAATACCAACTATAAGTGTAGTAAATATTTTAGACTTAGTTCCAGATTCAAATTTATAAGTATTCATTTAGTTTACTATTTTATCTTTTATTAATTGCTTGCTTCTTCTGTAGTTGCTACTGTTTCATCGGCACTACTAGTAGTTGATGCACTTGCAGATTTTTGTAATGTATTTACATATTCTAATACCAACCATCTTTCTCTATTGTCTAATTGTGTAGCATAAGAACCCATTAATCCTTTACCATATATTAGTGAATGATATCTTTGACCTTGTGGTTTAGTTAGCAATGCTTCTGAAGTATAAGATGGTGGTGGTGGAAACTTATTGATTTCAACAAGATGACCTTGACCGTCTCCTTTATCTCCATGACAAATTGCACAATTAACTGTATAAAGATGTTTTCCTGTACCTTTAATTTCATCTTCTGTAAAAGAAAATGGATTGGTTATTTGAGTAGCTGCTTGTTCATAAGCTTCTGCTGTGTTAGGTAATGGATAGATATATTTACCTTGAGCCACGCTACCTTTTGGAGGCAATTGATCGGTTTTACCATCTTTAAAAATTGGATTTGGTGAACCAGCATCATAAGCAACGCTTTCTACCATCTCTGGCATATATGATCTTCCTGGCTTTTTATTATTTCTAATACAAGAAATTGATAAAAGCGATATAGTTAATATTGATATTTGAATATATTTAAACATTGTATATTAAATTTCTTTTTGATAAACTTCTACAGCTCCTTCTTTTTTCAATAAATCAGCAATAGCATCAGTATCTTGAGAACCATCCATTTCAAATGTCATAGCAAACATATCATCGGTAGTTCTTTCATCTACAATTTTAGGTTGTTTTCCTGGATAAAGATTACATAAGTAATAGAATGCTACAGTCATACCTACTGCGGCATAAAGTACTGTATGCTCAAAACAAATAGGCACATAAGCTAATAATCCCCAATAAGGTTTACCACCAAAAATAGTAGGATAATCAAAGGCATTAATGAAAGTAATCATACCTAAAGAAACTATTAGACCTGTAAGTCCAAAGAAAAAACCTGCTGTATGTAAGCTAGTACCTTTTAGACCCATTTCGTGTTCTAAACCATGAACAGGAAAAGGTGTAAAGCAATCGGTGATTTTGAAACCAGCTTTTCTTACATTTTTAACTGCGTGTAACAATACATCGTCGTCGTTAAAAATGCCTACTAAATATTTTTTTGTATCACTCATACTAATGAATCATGAATTATTTAATTATAAACTAAATCTTTTTCTTCTACATTTTTATACACTTCCATGTCTTTAACTTCTGCCAACTGACCAGCTCTGTATTGATTTCCAGAAACTTTTAAGATAGATTTTACCTCTGCAATTGCAATAGTTGGGAAGAATCTACAGAACATTAGGAACAAAGTCATGAAAATACCTATTGTACCTACATAAATACCTACTTCAACCCAAGTTGGTCTATAGTAAGAGAAACTTGATGGCAAATAGTCTCTATGTAATGAAATAACAATAATCACAAATCTTTCGAACCACATACCTATATTGACAAATATAGACATCACAAATGTTACATATATATTTCTTCTAAATTTTCTTATCCAAAATATTTGAGGCGATACCAAGTTACAGAACATCATCGTCCAGTAAGCCCAGGCATAAGTACCTCCTACTGCTCTTGTAGCAAATTGGAATTGTTCGTATTGATTACTAGAATACCAAGCTGTAAACAACTCTGTTAAATAGGCAATACCAACCATAGTACCTGTAAGCAATAGTACTTTGTTCATTGACTCAATATGTGCTAAAGTAATGTAGTCTTCTAAATTAAGAATATATCTTGCTACTAGCATTAATGTTAGAACCATAGCAAAACCAGAGAAAATAGCACCAGCAACGAAATATGGTGGTAAGATTGTGGTATGCCAACCTGGTATAACTGAAGTAGCAAAGTCGAAAGATACGATAGTGTGTACTGAAAGCACTAATGGCGTAGATAAACCTGCTAATATTAAAGACAGTGATTCCCATCTTTCCCAATGTTTAGCAGAACCAATCCAACCAAAGCTTAATAGGTTATAAAACTTCCATCTTCCTTTAGATTTAGAACGGTCTCTTATGGTAGCAAAATCAGGTACTAAACCAGTATACCAAAATAATAGAGATACTGTAAAGTAAGTTGAAATTGCGAACACATCCCAAAGAAGTGGTGAGTTAAAGTTTACCCAAAGTGGTCCTCTTGTATTTGGATATGGGAAGATAAAGAAAGCGTCCCATACTCTACCCATGTGAAATACTGGAAATAAACCCGCACAAACCACGGCAAAGATAGTCATTGCCTCAGCAGCTCTGTTTACACCAGTTCTCCATTTTTGACGGAATAATAACAAGATAGCAGAGATAAGTGTACCAGCGTGACCGATACCAATCCACCAAACGAAGTTGGTAATATCCCAAGCCCAACCAATTGTTTTATTAGCACCCCAAGTACCAATACCAAAAACTACTTCCCATACGAGACAAAAAACACCGAAAGCAGCTACAATAGCTGAAATGGTTGTCCAAAATAACCATTTAGGTTGTAGTTTTCCTGTAGTAGGACGAACAATATCAGTAGTAATATCCTTATAGGTTTTATTACCCTGTACTAATGGTTCTCTTAATGGTGATTCAAAATGACTAGCCATATTCTATTAATATTTCTACAATTAAGATTTAAATTCTTCTTCTTGATGTATAAAACCTCTTACTGGTTCTTCATCTTTATTTCTAATTTTTACTTGATAACCTACATGTGGTAAGAAGTGTTGTTCTTCAAAAATGAAGTAATTTCTACCAGTTTCCATTATTTTAGATACTTCACTTTCTTTATCGTTCATATCTCCAAAAATAATTGCATTTGTAGGACAAGCAGATTGACAAGCAGATTTAATTTCTTGATCTGCTAATTTTCTATTTTCTTTCTTAGCTGTTAATTTACCTTCTTGTATTCTTTGTGTACAGAAGCTACATTTTTCAATAACCCCTCTTGTTCTTACCACTACATCTGGATTTAACACCATTCTAGTTAAGTCTTCGAACATGTAAGCCGTTTCTACGCCTCCCCAACCTGGTGTACCATCGTTGACCTTACCAAATAAGTCATTGCCTTGATAATCTAACCAGTTGAAACGACGCACTTTATAAGGACAGTTATTTGCACAATATCTTGTACCAATACATCTGTTATAAGCCATTTGGTTAATACCTTCAGAACTATGGTTTGTAGCATTTACTGGACACACATTTTCGCAAGGTGCGTTATCGCAATGCTGACACATCATAGGTTGGAAAGATACATCTGGATTGTCTGGATTGCCATTGTAATATCTATCAATTCGTAACCAATGCATTTCTTGAGAACGATACACTTGTCTTTGACCTACAACTGGCACATTGTTTTCTATATTACAAGAAACTACACAAGCACCACAACCAATACAAGCATTCATATCAACAATCATTCCCCAGTGATGACCTGGAAATTGAGGCGTTGGATACATTGTCATTAAATGGTGTTGAATTTTTGCTCTATCTTCATTTCCAGCAGTCTCATTCTTAGCATAGTCTTTTAAAATAGTTTCTTTTACTACCATACCTCTATATCTTAAAGGTTTGCCTGGTAAAGAAACATCTTCCATTAAAGTATGATAAGTTTGATTTAATGCTAATTTATAGTTTTTACCTACTATTTTAAGTGAAGCTCCATCTGTGCTATAAGCATTTGCGCCATTAGCAAATTTAACTGATGGATAAACATTTTGCCCTATACCTTCTGCAGCTGCTCCAGCTTTTTCTCTACCGTAACCTAAAGCAATACCTAAAGTATTTGGTGCTTGACCAAATTGAACCACAACTGGTAATTTATATGTTTGTTTACCTACAGTAACTTCTGCAATTGGCACATGTTTATCTGCTGGCATAACATCTATACCTAATTCTTGAGCATAGCTATACGGAATAGTTACATAGTTATCCCAAGTAGCTTTAGAAATTGGATCTGGCATTTCTTGCAACAAAGGATTGTTGGCTAATTTACCATCGCCGATAGCTGTTTTCTCATAGAAATATACTTCCATTCCTTTTGGACTAGAAGCCGTAACTGTTGTAGTACTTGGTAAACTAGCTCCACCACTAGCAGTTGTTTTATCGGCAAAACCATCTTGTAATGCCTCTTGATAACTTTTTCCACTTACTGCAGCAATTTCATCTTGTACTAATTGGTCTATATTAAGTGATTGACCAGCCCAAGCAAACAAAGAAGCAGCTTCTTGTCTAGTATCAAAAATATTTACAATAGTAGGTTGAACAAAACCATAGAACCCTTTTTTAGGTTCTACAACATCCCAAGACTCTAATAAGTGAGAACTAGGTGCTACGAATTGGCAATATTGAGCAGATTCATCAATACGAGTAGAAGTTGAAACTGACAATTTAGCTTTTTTCAAAGCATCTTTAAATTTATTAGCATAAGGTGTATCGTAAACTGGATTAGCTCCTACTAATACTATTGCTTGATATGCATCTAAGTTAGCTACTAATTGAGCCAAGCTTTCGTCGTTACCTTGTTTAAAGTTTAAAGTATTAACAGTATCAACTGTAGTACCAAAACTACCTAATTGACTGTTAATTGCATTTACTAATCCTTGAACTTCTACATCATTAGTACCAGAAACTACTAATGCTTTGCCTTGAGCTCCTTTTAAATCTTTAGCTACTTTAGCAATACCTTTATCTGCATCTGGATGTGATAATTTTTTAGTTGAAGCACTTCCACCAAGAGCAGCATATAAATTAGCCAATGCTTGTTTCTCTTCGGAAGGTTTGATAGGATATCTATAATCTGCACTAGCACCAGTAATCGTCATAGTTGACTGAAACTGATGATGACGCGACATTTTTGGATTGTCTTTAGTTGGTACTCTATTAACAATATACTTAGCAGAGTTTTCTACTGGATTCATCCAAGTACCTAAGAAATCGCAATTGAAGCCAACAATAACATCAGCTTTATCGAAATTGTAAGATGGAATGATACCACCAGAAGCTTTTCTTTGAGCTGAAGCTGAAATTGGATCATACACTACAACATCTGTAGTTGGATATTTAGCTTTGAATTGATCTATTGCTTTATTAGTAATTGTAGATAAATTGGTATTGGTAACTAAAGCTACTTTTCCTCCACCAGCAACTATTTCGCTTAACTGAGTAGTAATCTCTTTGTCTAAATTTGTCCAAGCAACTTTTTTATTATTTTTTGTTGGATTTTTTAATCGTGCTACATCATATAAACTCAAAACAGTAGCTTGAGCTCTTGCATTAGTTCCTTTAGATAAAGAAGATTTTGGATTAGCTTCAATTTTTATAGGTCTACCTTCTCTTGTTTTCACTAAAATACTAGAGAATTCGCCAGAATCAAAATAAGAAGAAGCAAAAAACTCAGCAACACCAGGCACTACTTCAGCAGCAGCTTCTCTTAAATCGAAAGTGTAAGGAATGGCTTTATGTGTAGGTGTTTTACAAGCAGAAGCAATAGCTGCTGCAGAAACACTAAAACCCATTGCTTTTAAGAAATCTCTTCTGTTTGGCTCTTTTTGTTGTTCTTCTTCAGAAGGTATTTCGAAGTTGAACTCTTTAGATGCTTCCTCTTTAAACTGAGGTGTTTCATTTAATTCATCTAAGCTTGTCCAATACTTTTTGTTATTCATTTATCTTGAGATTAAATCGTTTACAAAATATTTTAGTAATGACATTTTTGACATTCTGTTCCACCTATATCTTCTACAGTAACACCTTCACGCTCTCCTTTCTTAATTTCTTCGTGATACTTTTCAAATACAGAATAATAATTATTATCGGCAAATTGAACATTTGTTTCTCTATGACAGTTGATACACCAACCCATTGATAATGGTGCAAATTGTTTCATCACTTCGTATTCTTCTACTTTACCGTGACAAGTTTGACACTCTACTTTACCAGCCACCACATGTTGTGAGTGATTGAAGTAAACATGATCTGGTAGATTATGGATTTTAACCCACTCAATATTTTTAGGTGCTCTTTCAAATTTCATTGCATCTGGATTCCAACCTGCATAGTCATATATTTTTGCAATTTCTTCTTTACCATATTTAGGTCCTTCTTGAACTGATTTGTGACAGTTCATACAAACTTGCGTTCCTGGAATACTTGCATGACGGCTTTTTTCTACGCCAGAGTGACAATATTGACATTCTATTTGATTCTGTCCAACATGTAATGCATGAGAAAATCTGATTGGTTGTTCTGGTGCATAGTCTTGAGATCTTCCTAAGTGAATAGCACCATTTGCAATATTTAAAATGAAAGCAATTACTGCAATTGCTAGTAATGCTTTTACTATTTTTTTATTTCTTGATTTTTTAGTAGTAGCAACATCTGTTTCTTCTGTTTTATTTACTACTTTATCTAACTTATTGGTAATACTGATAAGTGCTAATGCTAAAATTAATAATAATAGTACTATACCTATTAGTACATATTTGCTATTGCCACCATTACTTGGAGTAGCTGTAGTAGCTGCATTTGGATCTGCGGCAGGAGCACCTGGATCTATACCATTTGCTTTTCCTTTAACATATACTAGTATATTAGCAATTTGCTCATCTGTTAAGGTAGGAAATGATTGCATAACGCTTTTGTTATACTCATTATATAGGTTGTTAGCATAAGCATCTCCTGTTGCTAAGAAAGCTTGTGAGTTTTTAATCCACGCATGTAGACTTTCTTCGCTTTCCCATCTGTCCCAAACTCCGTTAAGAGCAGGACCAATAACTTTTTTATCTACAGCATGACAAGCTGCACAGTTTGCTTTGAACAAGTCCATCCCTTCAACAGCTTTAGCATCTGTAGCACTTTCTGGTGTAGGTACATCTACTGCTGAGTATAAAGAGTTGTTAAATGAAAAAACAAAAAAAGTTAATAAAAATAAACTATTTCTAAGAATATAACCTAAACGCATTATTTAATCGGTTTTACTTGCTTGCAAATATAGTTAACCATTTTTGTTTATTTATAAATGTTGATAATTTACTATTTAGAATAATTTTAAATAGCACACAATCTATTGATTTACAAATATTTGTTAAAAAAAGTATTTGTTAAAAAAAGCAGAATTTAATAGATGCTTAACATATTTCTTAACTATGTTTAACTTTTTTAGGAAACTTGTGAATGATTGTGCTAAATATGGTTGTTTTTAAACAATAGCTTCAATTTATTGTTGCAGATATAGCGTTTTTCTTTCTTTACTGAAATCAAAAGTTAATTTATGATTTTAATGAAATGGTATTATTTTTATCGCTAAAAACATTTTGGACTCTTTATTACAGTATTTTCCATATTTAAGTAAAACCAAACAAGAACAGTTTAGTGCTTTGATGCAATTATATCCGTTTTGGAATGAACAGATAAATGTTATTTCGAGGAAAGATATTGAACATTTATACACTAATCATATATTGCATAGTTTGGCTATTGCCAAATTCATTCAGTTTGAAAATGGTAGTAAGGTTTTAGACATTGGCACTGGTGGTGGCTTTCCTGGAATTCCGTTAGCTATTTTATTTCCTGAAGTGGAGTTTCATTTGACTGATTCTATCGGAAAAAAAATTAAAGTAGTGCAAGCTATTGCAAATGAAATTAATTTAGATAATGTTATTGCTGTTCAAAGCAGAAGTGAAGAGTATCGTCATCAGTTTGATTTTGTTGTGAGTAGAGCTGTTGCTCCGATGACTTCGTTAGTAACATGGAGCAATGGTAAATTTTTGAAAAGACAAATCAACAGTAAACCAAATGGTATTATTGCTTTAAAAGGTGGTGATTTGAGTGAAGAGTTGGCTGCTTTAAAAAATGGTGTTGAGTTAATTCCTATTTCTGAGTATTTTAAAGAAGCATTTTTTAGCACAAAACAATTGGTTTATTATTGTGAGTAGGATTGAGTGATTGCTAAGATTTTCTATTGTAGATATTAGTTTTTTTTACTATATTATACTAATTAGCATTCAAAACAGTTTTATTCTTTTGCATTTTTTCGCTGACTTCTGCGTTAAAAATACTCGCCGTAGCATCCAGCAAGGTGATACAGCTACGCTGTATTTTATAAGTTTTCTATCATTTTTAATAAGGTTGAAGTGCGACGCACTTATTAAGCTACTAAAATATATAACTAATAAAATATAGATATAATACTTATAATATTTTTGGTATTTTTTAAACCGAACTTAGGTTATTAATATTAAGTATACTAGAAAAACAAAAAAGCCAAAGTTTATTAGACTTTGGCTTTTCTTATTGTTATTTGTATCTCTTATCTAAAAATTTGCTGTGGTGCTACTGCTTGTGGATCTATTGATGCTGATTGCACTATTTGTGGGAAGTTATCATGCAATTGTTTCATAAAGTCTTCATCTTTATATTGTATTGCTAGATATTCCATTCGTTTTACTAAATCTTCTGCTGTTTTCTTATCTCCAGCTTCTACATATCTTCTTGCATAATCATTATCTAAATTATAGAATCTCAAACAATCTTTTAAATCTTTGATATATAAGTCTTTAATTTCTTTAGCACCTTCTTTATCATTGGCTCTATAATATAAGTCTATCCATTGAACCGTTAACACATTAAAGAATCTATTGAGTGGTGAATAGTATGGTGCATTATTATACGGAAATGATTTTTTCACTTTGTCTAATACTTTAGCAGCATCTGCTTGTCTTCCGTTTCTAACTAAATCATCTGCTACAGCAAAATGTACACTCTTCAATGTATTCATAATTCTTGCAGAGTTTTCATCAACAAACATTTCGTGTTGGTCTAGTCCACCATATTTATATTGATTCATCACTAAGTCATAACTCTTGTCTGAATTCATAGTAGTAAATCCTTGAGTATTATTTTCAAACTTAACAGGTATAAATCTTATAATTTCACCTTCTTGAATCATATATTGATTTAATCCTTGGTAATATTTGTCTTCTACGGTATTGGCAAAACAAATAGGTCTGCTCCAATCTTGAGCTGCAATCATTGCTAAAACAGCTAAATCGTACTTAATAATTCTGTTAGAACCTAGCTGCCAATCAATTACATCTGCAATTTGGTCTTTGTATTGCTCTGGAACTACATTGTTTTTAAGTACAGCATTTTTATCAATAGTTAATCTAAAATTGGTAGTAGGTAAATAGTTAACTGCATCTCCTCTATTAGTTTGAGCTTTGTATTTCATATCATCACTCAAAACAAAATCCATAATATTACTCAATTCATAAAACTCTCCTGGTTTTGCAAAACCTGAATTTTCGTTTACTTGAATCATATCTCTATTATTGCCTCTATATTTATCTGAAGTAAATGTTTTTACAAACGGTACTGGTGGTGCATCATTCGCTGCTCTTTGTAAGCAATCGATATACCAATCAACACCTAATAAACTTAAATTGACAATTCTAACATCTTTTCTAATGCCTTCTATTTCTTGAGCATACCACAATGGATAAGTATCATTATCGCCTTGTGTAAAGAGAATAGCATTTTTTGGACAGCTTACTAAGTAGTTATATGCAAAATCTCTCGACATATATCTATCGTGTCGATTATGGTCGTTCCAACCTTGTTTTGCCATTAAAACAGGAACTCCAAGACATACTACAGAAACTGCAACTGCTGCTGGAACTGCCAATGCTTTTGCCTTGCTTTTAATGAATTCTACAATTGCAGGAATTGCCATGCCTATCCAAATACAAAAAGCAAAGAACGAACCTACGAGTGCATAATCTCTTTCTCTTGGCTCTCTTGGTGGCTCATTAGAGTAAATAATTAACATAAAACCAGTTGTAATAAACAATAGCGTAGTTACAATTGCGTATTCTTTACTTCGTTTATAGGTAAATACTAGACCTATAATTCCTAGTATTAAAGGCAATAAATAAAATTTATTTCTTCCTTTTTGATTGGTGATTTGATAAGGTAAATCTTTTTGACTACCTAATCTTGCATCATCTATAAAAGAAACACCAGACAACCAGTCGCCATTTAGTTTTTGTGTTCCAGGCATTCCTTGATAATCGTTTTGTCTTCCAGCAAAATTCCACATAAAATATCGCCAGTACATGTATCCAATTTGATATTTAAAGAAGTATTTTAAATTATCGCCCATAGTTGGTTCACCTTGAACATCTGTCCAATATTGATATAATGCTTGAGCATTAGCACCATCATTGGTTGGTCCCATTCTTGGAAACAACATTTTATCTTCTGCATGATATTCGTATCCAATTTTTTCTCCTTTTACTTCGTATTTCTTAGTTTCATCATTTCTAAAATAAACCTTTCCTTCTACTTTGTAATCGTAAGGTTGAGCATTGTACAATGGTCCCATAACTAAAGGTCGGTCGCCATACTGCTCACGATTTAAGTAAGACAATAAACTATATGCATCTTTAGGATTGTTCATATTGATTGGTGGATTAGCAGCTGCTCTTAATGGCACCATGATATACGATGAAAATCCAACGAAAATCATTAAGACACAGATTGCTGCTAATTGTAAATCGGCATATTTAATTTTAACTGCATAATATATTGCGAATATTAATCCAGCAAATAATAAAATATAAGTAAAAATTAATCCTGTATTAAATGGTAAACGGAATGTATTTACAAATAAATGGTCTACCAAAGTTGCTATTTTAGTAAAGTAAGAAATTACACCAATCTGTACTAAACCTAGAATAATAAATCCTACGAAGAAAGCCACAATTAAACCTATTGTAGTTGGTTTGAATTTTTTGTAATAGTAAATAAATACTGCTGCTGGAATTACTAATAATGATAATAAGTGAACTCCAATTGATAAACCAATCATATACGCAGCAAAAACTAACCATCTATTTCCATGAGCTTCATCTGCTTGTTCGTCCCATTTCATCACTGCCCAAAGCGTAATAGAAATAAAAAACATTGAAGAAGCATATACCTCACCTTCTACTGCCGAAAACCACATGGTATCCATAAAAGAGCAACATAAAGCACCTATAACACCTGCACCTACAACAGCGATTAAATTATCTGTACTTAGGTCATCTTCTGATTTATTGATGATTTTTTTAGCCAATATAGTAATGGTAAAATATAAAAACATTACTGCTAATGCAGATGCAACTACAGACACCATATTGATATAGACTGCTATTTTATCTGTTTCTGGAGCGAATAAACTAAAAATTCTTCCTACAAGCATAAATAATGGAGCACCTGGTGGGTGAGCTACTTGCAATCTATATGCACATGAAATAAACTCGCCACAATCCCATAAACTACCTACAGATTCTACAGTTGAAGCATATTGCCAAAAGGAAATACCAAAAACAATAAGTCCAATAATGAGAATGATTAAATTATTTTTTTTCATTGAATTTATATTATTATGTCTTTTTTTCTATAAAATTACTACCATTAATAAAAACAAAGCTACTGTTAAATTTACATATCCAATAAAAATTCAACACAAACAAATTTTCATTTATTTAAATAGTTTGTTTTTTACAAAAGTAAGAAAATAAAATCAGCACAAAAGATAAAATTTATAATATTCCTTAATTATTAGCATTTGTTATTAGTAGAAAAAACTGTGCTATATTATTATTTCATGCTACGATATAAAGTAGACAACATTTAATAGTGATTTTAAAAAACCTTTAATTTCTAAAATTATTCTTATAAATAAAAAAAAGTATTAAATTTGCACTCGCAATTGACCTATGGTGTAACTGGCAACACGTCTGGTTTTGGTCCAGAAGAGTCTAGGTTCGAGCCCTAGTAGGTCAACAGTAGAAAAAGAGACTAATTTTGGTCTCTTTTTTTATTTTAAGTCCATTCTATAAATTGGCGATTGTAAAAAATAAATCATAACTTCGTTATCCATTAATACAATAAAATATGTCAACTTATAAAGATGTAAAGAGAGTTACTACACACATTTTAAAAGAGATGAAACAGAATAGCGAAAAGATCGCTATGCTGACTGGTTATGATTATTCTATGGCAAAAATTATTGATGATGCTGGAATTGACATTATTTTAGTTGGAGATTCTGCCTCTAATGTAATGGCTGGACATGAGACCACGCTACCTATTACTTTAGACCAAATGATTTATCATGCACAAAGTGTTGTGAGAGCAGTAAAGAGATGTTTTGTTGTAGTTGATTTGCCTTTTGGTTCTTATCAGGGAAATTCTAGAGAAGCTTTAAATGCGTCTATTCGAATTATGAAAGAAACTGGAGCACATGGTGTAAAACTTGAAGGTGGACAAGAAATTGGTGAGTCTATTATAAGAATTTTAACGGCTGGAATTCCTGTAATGGGACATTTAGGATTAACGCCACAGTCTAT